>JBHNNM010000214.1:0-4836 GCA_048563625.1 Gammaproteobacteria bacterium
TGGGAAAAAGTGTGACCCCCGCCGTCGAAGTTGGGTGTTGACAAAAGTTTGATTAAAAAATAAATAAATAAAAATTGGTGTGGGGTCCCATCAGTATCTGTGGGAGTCGTCCCCCGTGCTTTTTCCTCTCCTGCTGCCTTCTCTTCCACCGCTTCGTGTGTAGGGGTGTGGGCGGTTCTGATAGCTGGTTTCCCCCCAGTACTTCTTTGTTTTTTGCTGCCTCGGCTTCTTTGGCTGCACTGAGGCCTATGCTCAGTTTCCGCCGCTCTTTTGTGCTGAAAGATCTGGCAACCGTTAGTGCTCTGTCCATCGCATTCTTCGTGGCTTGTATCTCCTTTCGTACAAAGGCTAGGCTGTCTGCCTTGTACTTGGTGTAGACCTGGCCAGCCAGTTTGCGGGCCTCCTTGCTGATGCGGCCCCTCTCGTCTTTTTTTTTTTCCCCCGCAAGTAAATGTTGGGGAGAAATTTGATTTTAGTGATCCAACAGGGTCGGTATGTACCCTCGTGGATTTCTTTTGCCATCAGGTTGAGGCTAGCGTTGAGTTCCGTTCAGCGGTTTGGTCAGCTCCAAGAGGTTTTTGACTGTGTCTTCCTGGCTGGTTGGAGCTTCATCCTTGGAGATTCGAACTGGACATTTTTCCAAGTTGGTTATCTTGTGGACACCCCTACAAAGCGCCCTGTGCTCCCACCTTGTGCGGTACATGGGCGCTCTAGAAATCCTCTTTATTATTATTGTTATTATTACTTCTATAAAACAATTTATTTTCAATATCTGTATTTGTACTGTGTAGTTCTTATAAATGCAAATACGCCTTTTTAACTCATATGAAAATGCTATGATGTGGCTTGCTTGCTGGATGTAAATCTTCCTATCTGGTTCCCTATTATAATTCATTTGTTATTAATGTTACCATTTTAAGCTTTTATTTTTAATCAGTTACTTCTTACATTGTAATGCTTTTAAGTTACAATCTGATGCTTTGCCTGCGAGTAGTTAATATTACTCAAACGTACTAAATATATTCATTGTTTGATTCAGTCAATCAGAAATTATATAAACGATTTGATTAACGAATGTAACATAGATATTAAATCAATTCCAGTTCTCCCTACATCACCTCAAATGCCACAGTGGGAACACATAAATGCCAGATTTGATACTGATTATAATGATTTGAAAAAAAGTTAATCTACAAACATTTTTGCTGTACAAGTAAGAGAACATCTGAATCATAAATATCAAAATCATATTAAGATTTTTACTGATGTTTCCATTCTGGACTCATTAGACAGTAGAGTAGGATTTGTTATTCCTGATTTAAAAATGCAAAAAATATTTTTACTTAGGGAAGGGTTTTCCATATTTACATCTGAGTTATATGCAATATTTATGGCATTAGACTACATATGCAATATTCAGTTAGCAATATAGATTCAAAATCAGTTCTCTGTGCATTGAAAAACGAACTGTAAAATGAGAGGGGATATTTTTTTATGAAGTAAAATATTTAATACATTGTATCACGTACAAGGGTATTGGGATTGAGTTTTGTTCAGTACCGTCTCATTGTGGTCTTTATTGGAATGAAATATCAGACAAATTAGCTAAACAAGGTGCAATGAAAAAACATGTCTAAAATATCATCCAATAACCAACTACTCTCATCTCATGAGATTAATTCACTACTTAAGAAGACTGTATACAAGCAAATTGAAAAAAAGTAAATCTGCGATACCTTCTTGTTCTAGATATTTAGGAAGAGTAATACACAAGTTACGTTTAAATTCATGGAACACTAAATATTCTCAGAATGTGACATGCGTTTGTAAAAATATCTTATCTGTTAAACATTTTATACTGCTTGAATGTTCTATTACTACAGAGTTAATTCAGAAAAATGGATATGACTTAAATGCTTACAACAATATAAGAGATATTTTGTATAATACCGATGTTATCACTAATACTGTCAAATCGATTGTTCATAGTTCTGTGGGAAAATTAGCATAAATAATATTTTTGTTGTTGTTGTCTGATATCACATGGATATGAACAGTCATAAAATATTGATTAATTTCATTGTTCGGCCAGTTATACGCTTATTCGGGTCACAGTACCGGTAGTGGGACTGTGCCTACGATCGTGCATGGAAGAGAAAGATTTATTTTACTGGTTCATAGTTTTTGCTTTGCCGCAAAGACGGACGAGTAACCCAAATACCCCGACACAACGATAGTTCCCCCTAATGTCTCTGACCTGACCGTAGGGTCAACTGTATTTGCACGTAGTCTTACCTTAAAGTTTGAGTTCCAGTGTTTCTTTATCCTTCGAAGTGGCTCGCTCATAATCCTTTATTTAAGGCTGCAGAACACTCACTATCTCCACGATACCCGGGGTATTCAAACACTAGCTTTTTAATTCCTTCTTCGAACGCAGTCTGCTTCCCACCGGAGTAGTTTCCCCTGAACCACACGTGTTGCGTGTTGTTGCCCGGGGTAGGGGTGGGTGTAACAGGCTAGTGACGTTGTCCGGCGAGCTGCACTAGGCCCGCTCCTGTGTCAGCTGCCTCCAGGCGGGGTCCTGGTGCGTAGGATCATTGGAGGAGGGGGCTAGGGTCATGATGGGAGTAAATCAGGGTGATAGTGGGCCACGGGAATAAGCTGGTCGGGCTTATTAATTAAGTTGTGGTAGATAATTCTTATAATTCCTTTTATTAGGACAGTAATATTTATTAGGCAGACCTCGCACAGACTATCTAAATTTGATGTGATATGGGCCATTTTTGGATTTTATTATTACTATTATTGATTGGAAATAGTTATTGCTATTGTTATAGGTCTGTTATTGTTGATTGATAAATATTTGCTATCACCAGTGCCGGGTGTCTGTGTTGTTGTGTATCCATTTGTTGTCTACCCAGTGTTAGTCTTATGATAGTTAAAAGTGACATCGGATGTCGGGTTGACATATTAGGGACAAACTGTGACCAATGTGTAAGCATGGTTCACTGTTGCTTTACGTCCACAGAAAGCATAAGGCTCATTAGGACGGGGAACCCAAGACGGCCACCTCGACTCTCACTGACACATTTCCTGAACTCTGTACTGTTTTATTAAAAGACTACTTGATATCAGTGATGCTGCGATAAGATAACTAGGCGAGAGGTCACGCCGACTGTTTTGTTGCTAGTCTGAGTGTGTCTTGCTCCTCACACAGAATATTGTATTGCAGTTGTTATGCACCATTTTAACCGTCCGAGCGTGCACTTTATTCAGAATGTAAGTTTTATTAACATTAATATTTTGTACACTCTCAGTGTTAGCTGCGATTTAGTTATACGAATCTGTTCATAGACAGGCGCAAGCCACGCTTCCCACGCTTGTTATAAATAAAACAATATTATGTTTATTTACATGGTTTGAAGGATTGTAACTTCAGCTTTCATTTGATGTTGTTGTTTTTTCCACGATTTCCGTGTTGTCTCAGTGCAGATATTGTTGAGAAAATTGTGCTTGTACGGGCCGATTTGATTTAAGCGAGGGGATGTTTTCCTTGCGGCCCGCGCCGCACTGTTATCTATTTTGCGAATGATGCCTGTGACCCCGTCCTTAATAAAGCCTAATGGTTTCTGTGGACGTTAAGCACCATGTTTGCTTATTTACTTACTGCATTTGGAGTGTGCTGAAAAATTGTCTGCTACGAAATAAATACTGATTGCTGTACCCCTGAAATCTGCTTTGGTCTCCTCTTTGCCTGACTCTGCTGCCTCTCGCATTTCTTCTACCACTCCACACCATCACATCTACAACCATACTCAATACTAACAAGAGGTTTGCCATGAAAACTATATAGTCTGTACCGTACTCAATACTAACAAGAGGTTTGCCATGAAAACTATATGGTCTGTACCGTACTCAACACTAACAAGACGTTTGTCATAAAAACTATATAGTCTGTGCCATGCTCGGTACTAACAAAACGTTTGCCATGAAAACTATATAGTCTGTACCATACTCAATACTAACAAGACGTCTGCCATGAAAACTATTTAGTCTGTACCATGTTCGATACTAACAAGACGTTTGCCATGAAAACTATATAGTCTGCACCATGCTCAATAATAACAAGACGTTTGCCATGAAAACTATATAATTTGTACCATACTCAATACTAACAAGACGTCTGCCATGAAAACTATATAGTCTGTACCATGTTCGATACTAACAAGACGTTTGCCATGAAAACTATATAGTCTGCACCATGCTCAATAATAACAAGACGTTTGCCATGACAACTATATAGCCTGTACCGTACTCAATACTAACAAAGATGTTTGCCATGAAAAGTATATAGTCTGTGCCATGCTATGTACTAACAAAACGTTTGCCATGAAAACTATATAGTCTGTACCGTACTCAATACTAACAAGACGTTTGCCATGAAAAGTATATAGTCTGTACCGTACTCAATAATAATATGACGTTTGCCATGAAAACTGTATAGTCTGTGCCATCCTCAATACTTACAAGACGTTTGCCATGAAAACTATATAGTATGCACCATACTCAATACTAACAAGATGTTTGCCATGAAAACTATCTAGTCTGTTCCATACTCAATACTAACAAGACGTCTGCCATGAAAACTATATAGTCTGTACCGTACTCAATACTAACAAGACGTTTGCCATTAAAACTATATAGTCTGTACCATACTCAATACTAACAAGACATTTGCCATGGAAAGTATATAGTCTGTAACATGCTCAATAATAACATGACGTTTGTCATGAAAACTATATAGTCTGTACCATACTCAACAGTAACAATATGTTT
>JBHNNM010000215.1:0-4830 GCA_048563625.1 Gammaproteobacteria bacterium
AAGATGGTTCTTGGCATGGTAAGTGTTCTTGTATGTTGATTTTTCACAAAACCATTATACTTGTTTAACAAATACCATGCTGCCTATTTTTTAACCACAAAAGATCAACAGCCCCTAAAGTTCTGTAAAAAGAACTAAAACAAAACGTTAAAATTGTAGATTGGTCAGTATCATTTATTAAGCCCGGTTATTTTTGTGTGATTATTATTACCAAACCCGTAGAATATTTTTCGCAGTGATTTAATTTCAGGTAAAATCAATGCTATTATCAGCCTGTTTTTTAATCAAATTTTTATTCTTGGAGCAAACCAGCCAAATTATGAGCCAACTGTCTGAATACCTGATCAATCAGCCCAATGTGGATTATAAAACCACCTGTCCTTATTGCGGGGTAGGATGTGGGGTGCTGGCACGGGTAGATCAAAATGGTGTGGTTACAGTTAAAGGTGA
Source organism: Gammaproteobacteria bacterium (assembly GCA_048563625.1). GTDB lineage: Bacteria > Pseudomonadota > Gammaproteobacteria > GRL18 > GRL18 > JANELJ01. The sequence goes on from JBHNNM010000215.1 coordinate 451, forward strand.
TCCGGAACATCCGGCTAATCAGGGACGTCTCTGCTCCAAGGGAACGGCTCTGGGTGAAACCGTTGCCCTGCATGAACGTCAGCTTTATCCTGAAATTATGGGTGAGCAGGTAAGCTGGGAACAGGCACTGGCGTCTGCCGCCGGACGGTTTAAGGAAACTATTGCTGAATATGGCCCGGATTCTGTGGCTTTTTATGTTTCCGGTCAGTTGTTAACTGAAGATTATTATGTGGCTAATAAGCTGATGAAAGGTTTTATCGGTTCCGCGAATATTGATACCAATTCCAGGCTGTGTATGTCCTCAGCCGTGGCGGCCTATAAAAGAGTCTTTGGTGAGGATATAGTTCCCTGTTCCTATGATGATTTGGATCGGGCCAAACTGATTGTACTGACCGGCAGCAATACGGCCTGGTGCCACCCGGTGATTTATCAGCGGATTGCAAAAGCTAAAAAGCTGAATCCTGATCTGCAGATTGTTACTATTGATCCGCGTATCACCCAGACTACTACCATCAGCAATCTGCACCTGGCCCTAAAGCCCGGTACCGATGCGATATTATTTAATGGCTTACTGGTGTATCTACAACAGCAGGGTGAAGCCAATAGCCTGTATCTGGATAACTTTACCAGCGGTTTTGAGCAGGCTCTGGATGCGGCACGGGCAAGTGCACCAGATATTGCCTCAGTGGCACAAAAATGTCAGCTTGAACTGGCTGATGTAGAGCGTTTTTACCGCCTGTTTGCTCGTACCGAACGGGTTATCACCGCTTTCTCCCAGGGGATTAATCAGTCCAGTTCCGGTACCGATAAGGGCAATAGCATTATTAACTGCCATTTACTGACCGGCCGGCTGGGTCGTCCGGGTATGGGGCCTTTTTCACTGACCGGCCAGCCTAATGCCATGGGCGGTCGGGAAGTGGGCGGTCTGGCCAATCAGCTGGCGGCCCATACGGATATTAATTTAGCGGAACACAGAGCTCTGGTACAGGACTTCTGGCAGTCTCCTGTTATTGCTGAAAGTGAAGGGCTCAAAGCTGTAGAACTGTTTGATGCTATTGCCGAGGGTAAAATTAAGGCCGTCTGGATAATGGCAACCAATCCGGTGGTAAGTTTGCCCGATGCCGATAAGGTAAAAGCCGCACTGAAGCAATGTCCGCTGGTGCTAGTCTCTGACTGTGTACAGCAGACCGATACCAGTAAACTGGCGCATATTGTTTTTCCGGCCAGCACCTGGGGTGAACGTGACGGAACGGTCACTAATTCTGAACGCAGAATTTCCCGGCAGCGTCCGTTCTTGCCGGCACCGGGGCTGGCTAAACCGGACTGGTGGATCATCACTCAGTTTGCCCGTCATATGGGCTTTGAACAGGCCTTTAATTATCGCGGTCCGGTGGATATTTTTTGTGAACATGCCGCTCTGTCTGCCTATAAAAATGACAATGACCGTCTGTTTAATCTGTCGGCTTTAAGTGATTTAACTCTGCAGCAGTACAATGACTTAACACCGGTGCAATGGCCGGTTACAGACTCTAATTTTCAGGGTACCGGCAGGGTTCTGCAGGACGGACAGTTTTATACGGCAGATAAAAAGGCGCATTTTGTTGCGGTCACTCCGCAGGTACCGGCAGCCGCACCGATTCAGGACTATCCGTTTATATTAAACACCGGCCGGATACGGGATCACTGGCATACCATGACTCGGACCGGGATGTCACCCCGGCTTTCTTATCATACTATTGAATCTTATGTTGAGCTGCATCCAGATGATGCACAAAAACTGGCACTTCAGGATGCTCAACTGGTCAAGGTCAGCAGCCCTTTAAAAGACAGTCAGGGGAAAGAGGCCGAAATTTTTGTGCGGGTACGTATCAGTGATAAACAGCAGCAAGGCAGTATTTTTATCCCCATGCACTGGAATGACCAGTTTGCCAGTCAGTCCAGAGTAGGCACCTTAATTAAAGCGGTAGTGGATCCATTTTCTGGTCAGCCCGAATCCAAACATGCTATTGCTCGTATCAAACCCTGTCAGGCTAATTGGTATGGTTTTATGATCACCCGTGCCAGACCACACCTGGAATATTCCGATTACTGGTCCCGTTCCCGGGGTAAGGGCTTCTGGCGTTATGAACTGGCGGGTCTGAATAATCCCCAGGACTGGTCTGAACATGCCCATAAAATACTGGCGCATAAGGTGGAGGATGAAAACTGGCTGGAACTGTATGATAAAGGCCGCAATTACTACCGGGCTGTTCGTCTGTCCGGGCAGCGGCTGGATTCCTGTCTGTTTATTACCCCTGATATTAACCTGCCGCCACGGGACTGGTTGATCAGTCTGTTTCATAAAGACAGCATTAGTCCGGAAGAACGTCAGAACCTGTTGCGTGGTGAAGCACCTAAAGATCAGGAAGATACCGGAAAAGTGATCTGCGCCTGTTTTAATGTGGGTGAAAAAACCATCAGAGAGGCCATAAATACTAAAGGGCTTAAGACCGTTGAGGCCATTGGTGAGTGTTTAAAAGCCGGCACTAACTGTGGTTCATGCAAACCGGAACTGGAAGAGCTGTTAAAAAACGAACTCTGAAAAAAACGCCTTAAACCCTGGGAGTACACGGGCATGCAGGTTTACCCATTAAGTGACGAATGTTTGAAGCATAAAATGGCCATACGTTAATATTTATCTGAATAGTTATGGTCTTGTGAATGGCTCTTTCAATCCTCTTAATTTAGGCAAAAAACTGAATATAATTTTCCACAGCCGCTAACACTGATGAATATTCTTTATATGCCCACTGAAATAATTTGTCACCACGCTCTGATGGGTTGCAATGTAGAATCTGTTATGTGGAATGTTGCATAACAGCATATAACGGTCATTTCTACAGACAGGCTAAACTACTCAAAAAGATAAGTTTTAATCTCCATTCCAACCAATATTTTTATTCTTGAGTTGAAAATTTGGTTCATATTTTGACAAAATAAAAGTACTGTTATTGCATATTCTGGACGATCATGCACACTGATTCTGGAAAACAGTAAAAGTGTTCACCGTCAGCAGAATACGCAGTTATCGACCCACAGACAAAATTTAGACAATCCTAATATTGTTTTTCTCTTAAAGAACCAGAAATATTTGACCTGTTAACTCAGTAGATAAAAGCGTCCCACTAATAGAAATTTTAGAAGTTGAAAACTTAATAAAAAAGCAGCCGTTTATAACCCAGGATTATTCACCTTTTTTTGTCTAGTAATGGGTGAAGAGTACAGTAACAGACATTTTCCTGCATTGAAAAAGCCTGAAAAGTGACTGGAGTGGGGAAAACAGACATTTTTAATTAAACAATTTCACAGGAAAAACCAAAAGTTTATATTCAGCTCTTAAGATCCCAGGAACTTTCGTTATCTTTTTTTAACGGTTGTACAATTTTTTCAAACATAAATATCGTTGGCTCAAAGTTTCCTTTAAACGACTGAATAGCAATTTCATTAATTTGCCATTGCTGCACCTTACTCCAGTTAATTTCATAGCCTGTTACAACAGCCAGATGTTCAATAAACAAGCGCTGTGTACGACCGTTACCTTCAGGAAACGGGTGCAACCTGTTGGTGGCGTCGTAGTAATAGGCAATGCGCTGGATGAAATTAGATTGTCCAAGCCCAGTGAAAAGCTTCTTCTTTTAACTGAAAATACAGCTTATTGGCATAATATATAATTTTATCAGAAGGTGTAAATTCACAAATATCTTTTCTAATATCATAGCTTCTCAGTTCACCGGCCCAATCATATAAATCGCTAAATAATTGGAAATGTATTTTACACAAATGATTTATATCAAACTGACCGTTGCGAGGATTAGAGCGATATTGTTCTGCTCTTAATAAGGTTAAATCAGCTTCGGCTTTAGCAAGTGCTTTTGGATCTTTTATACCCAGTTTATTAATAAAAACCGATGAGTTTGGATAGGTTTCAGGCGTGACTGCCATAAGAGTCAATTACTAACTTAACGGCTTCGTCGGTTGTGATTTTTCCTGAGGCAACAGAAAATGCCAGTTTTAGTGATAACTGAGAAGGTTTAAGTCCCTCTAAAGTAATATTTGCCATGGCCTGGCGAACCTGGTCTTCGGGTCTGGCACTACCCAGACGTCCAATAACATTGTTGTGCGGTGTTTTCATAATATGAATTATATCACTTTTAAGTTATTTATTAAGCCATCTTTTGAAGATAATTTATCATATTGAAATATAACATCTTTTATAAGACTTTTTGGCTCTTCTCCGCTCTGATGAGTGAAGAAAGATGCTAATACTCACAAAACCTGTTGAAATATAAAGCTTCTGACAGTTTTATAAGCAATAGGTAATATGAGTATCAACATCTCACC
>JBHNNM010000216.1:0-4809 GCA_048563625.1 Gammaproteobacteria bacterium
CGGCGATATTCAGTAAATATCATAAATACAACCTGGTTAAGTTGCACTTATGAGTTGAATCTAAGGAATTATTATTGTTTTAGATACATTTTTAGACATTATAACTAAGAATTAGTTTTATTTACATATTATAATTTACTAAACTGATATTTCCTGTCAAATACAATATAATTGGCGCTTGATTATAATCATGTAAGTGATAATTAATTTCATTTACAATACCATTTTTTAAATCTGAGGTTCTTCATGACGCTGGATAAGCTTTCTAAAGGTGAATCAGCAATTATTACGGCTTTCCATGCTAATAGAGAATTAAAAAATCGTTTTAATTCCTTTGGCCTGGTTAAGGGTGCCCGTATTTCAGTAGAAGAACGTTCCCTAGGTAAAAAAACCATCCGCGTGCGTATTAACAAGACCCGAATTGCCCTGCGATCGGCAGAAGCAGAGAAGATTGAGGTTAAAGCATGAATGACGCAGCAAAGCATCAATCCGGCAGAAAAATCATCAAAGTGGCCCTGGTCGGTCAGCCTAATGTCGGTAAAAGTGCTTTAATTAACTCCATCGGTAATGCCCGACTGAAAGTAGGTAATTTCAGCGGTGTCACGGTCAAAAAAGAAGTGGTACGTTTTGTCCGCGGTGATTATGAATTTGAAATTACTGATTTACCCGGTTCCTATTCACTTACGGATTACACCATTGAAGAACGGGTCACTAAAAAATACCTGGATGAAGATGAATACGATCTGATTTTAAATGTGGTGGATTCAACCAATATTGAATGTAACCTCTACCTCACCACTGAACTACTGGCGCTCAATAAAAAAATAGTTATTGCCCTGAATATGACGGATGAAGCGGTCAATGAGGGGGTGCATATTAATGAACAGCAGCTGAGCAAAATTCTTGGTGCCCGTTGTGTTAAAACCTCTGCTTTAAAAAAAACCGGCATTGATGAACTGATTGATGCCGTTATAGAAACTTATAATTCTAAACTGCCTGATCTGCACCTGCAGTTTAGTGAACTGTTTGAAGAAGAAATTGCCAATATTGTTGATTTCCTGCAGGCAAAAAAGTTTCAGTGCAAGATAAGTCTTAAGGCGCTGGCCATAAAACTGCTGCGTGAAGACAGGCAGGCCTATCAGCGTTTTCATGAAGAGCCGATATGGATTGAACTATTGCCCATCATCAACAAAGCCTACCAGCACCTGTACCTGCATTATGGTACAAAGGATCTGGAAGACATTTTTAATGATGAAAAAAATGCTGTGGCGAAAGGTGCGGTGGCTGAAACCGTTGTTTTTGAAAAGGACAACCGGCTCAGCCTGACGGATAAAATAGATGCCCTGCTGATGCACCAGGTCGTCGGACTGCCGATTTTTCTGTTTATGATGTGGGGGCTGTTCCAGCTGACCTTTGATATCGGCAGCATTCCCATGGACTGGATTGATGCTTTTTTTGTGGCGCTTATTGACGGGACCAAAAATTTCCTGGGGCATACCGAACTGGCTTCCGTTATTGCGGACGGGGCTATTGCCGGGGTCGGAGCTGTGGTCCTGTTTCTGCCCAATATTATTATTCTGTTTTTTGGCATTGCGCTGTTGGAAACTACCGGTTATATGAGCCGGGTGGCCTTTCTGCTGGATGGTTTTTTTCATAAATTCGGCCTGCATGGCAAATCCTTTATTCCACTGGTGACCGGTTTCGGCTGTTCAGTACCGGCCTATATGGCCGCCCGTACCCTGAAAAATGATCGGGATCGGCTGCTGACCCTGTTTATTATCGGTTTTATGAGCTGCGGTGCCCGGCTGCCGATTTATGTGCTGTTTGTAGGGGCTTTTTTTGCTGAGCATCATGCCGGCAATATCCTGTTTCTGATTTATATCAGTGGGGCTTTACTGGGTATTCTTGCAGCCAAAATTTTAAAAATGACCGTCTTTAAGGGTAAAGATGAACCCTTTGTAATGGAAATGCCGAAATATCGTCTGCCTTCTTTTAAACTTATCTGGCATACGGTATCCGGCCAGGCGCTGATGTATTTAAAAAAGGCGGGTACCTTTATCCTGATGGCTTCAGTACTGGTCTGGTTTGCCAGTAATTACCCCAAACAGCCGGATCTTGAACAGGCCTACCAGATTAAAATTGAACAGGCCAAAGTGCTGTCCAATGAGCTGGCCCTGAGTAAACTGGAAAACAGTTACCTGGGCATGATTGGTCATGCTTCTGAACCTTTCTTTGCCCCTCTGGGCTATGACTGGCGTATGGCGGTTGCACTGGAAACCGGACTGGCAGCCAAGGAAGTGGTGGTGGCTACTCTAGGGGTTTTATATGGTCTGGGTGATGATATAACAGAACAGCATACCGGACTGATTGAAAAAATCAGGGAAAATATTTCCCTGCCTGCCGGTATTTCCTTTATTGTCTTTGTTATGATTTATCTGCCCTGTCTGGCGGCTTCCATGGTCTTTATGCGTGAAGCCGGCGGCTGGAAATACCTGGGTTATCTGTTTATATTTACTACGGTAACGGCCTGGCTGTTATCATTTGCTGCGTTTCATATTACAAGGATGCTGGTTTAAACGTATGAAAGAACTGATTCTGGAACTGCTGGCTAATTTCTGGCTGCTGCTCAATTCCATTGCCGTATTTATCCTTATCGGCGTTATTATTGCCGGTATCTTTAAGTTATTTATCCCCGATTCTTTTATTAAAAAGCATCTGGGCCGACATGATTTTATGGCCAACATCAAGGCAGCGGTACTGGGCATACCTCTGCCGCTGTGTTCCTGCAGTGTGATCCCTTTTGTGACTTCGCTGAAAAAAAGCGGGGCCTCTAATAGTGCCATCCAGACCTTTCTTATTGCCACACCCATTACCGGTGCCGATTCTATTATGGCTACCTATGGTGTATTCGGCTGGCTGTTTACCCTGTATCGTCTGCTGTCCTCAGTTATTATTGCCCTGCTGGCAGGCATATTAACGCTGCTGTTTACCTCACAGGAGGAACAGGAAAAAACTGAAGCTAAAACGGCTGATGCCAAAGCTTCCGTTAATACCGCCGGTAATATGTTCAGTCAGGCTGCACCGGTACAGAATATTTCCATAGCCAGTGCGTCAGTCATTGGTAAACCGCTCAATATTAATGTCGTTAAAGCAGAAGATGTTAATACCAATCCTGTATTTGATAAAACACAGAAAATACTGAGCTATGCTTTTGATGATATTTATAAAGATTTTGCCCGCTCTTTAATGATAGGGGTATTTATTGGTGCTCTGATTGTGACCTTTATGCCGGAAAATCTGGTGGAATATTTATCATCAAATCAGTGGCCAAACTATGTACTGGTACTGGCTATTTCACTGCCCTTATATGTCTGTGCTACCGCGTCCATTCCACTGGGCCTGTCCTTATTAAGTGCCGGTTTCTCACCGGGCGCTGCCTTTATTTTTCTCACTGCCGGGCCGGCTTCTAATGCCATTACCATGAGTGTAGTCTATAAAACCTTGGGTAAATCCTCACTGGTTATTTACCTATTTTCTGTTCTGGTTGGCAGCCTGTTATTCGGTTATCTGTTTGATACATTGTTTGCAGATAGTTTAAATCAGATCCATCTGCTTACCGATCAGGAAGAAGTTCCCGGTTTTATTGACCAGGTTTCTTCTGTGATCCTGCTGTATCTGTCCATTAAATATATCTTTAATAAAAACGCAAAAATTATTAATTCCGGTGGCGGCTGCAGCGGTGGAAGCTGCTGCGGTTCTTCCAGCTGATCACCAGCCGCCACCTCCGCCACCGCTGGAAGAAGCGGCAATGGCTGACCCAAGGCTGTCTCCCATAGCGGATGAAAAACCGGCCAGGTTAGCGGCATTCCAGTAATAACCGTTATACCAGCGTGGACGGTATTGCGGATCGCTTTGTTCCAGTTTGCTGAATACCCGGCTGAAACGCCGGCCTTACTGGGTTTCTACATCCAGAGCCAGGGCGTAGGGCAGGTAGCGTTCAAACAGTTCAGGTGTTTTTTCCGGCCTGTGTTTAAACTGCAGTTCCTCTTTTTCGGCAACACTTAAGTACAGTTTAAAGCCTTCAATTTTATCCAGCAGTTTACGTCCCAGCAGGGTAGGGGCTTTCATCCATTGATAGAAAAAACCATGGGTGACAATAACCAGCACAAATACCAGCAACAGGCCAGTTCCGCTACTTTCCCATAACTTATACAGAACAAACAGTTCAGCAGCCACAAATGGAGCAGCAAAGAAGGTCATAAATACAGCCGGTATTACTTCATAAAATCGTTGGATAGAACGCCATAGGGTAAAAGCACGATAACTTAAAACCAGAGTACCAATAGACCAGAAACTTAACCACAGAATCAGAAAGTCACTGAGTTCTCGTTCAGCATCCGAGTCAATAGAATAGATAGTCAGCAATCATAGGTATGTCTTTAGGTTGTTCTCCGCTTTAATGAGTGAGATTTTGTCCAAAATAGAACATGCTCTGCTCATCAGGAATGGAGGTTTGCCTGATTTTTAGTTTAAAATGTAGTAGTTCCGACCTGATCTGACAGTCCTCCCGTTTTGAAGGTGTCTGTCAGATTAAACCTGAGCTATATCGTTTACGTTGGCAGATTGAGTTGTTATTTAAAGAGTGCAAGTCTCATAATAACTTGCAGGGGTTCCAAAGCAGTAATTCCGCATTGACGGTCTCCAAAACGACTGTTTACTGGTGGTATTCATTATTGGAATCCATTGTTAACCATAAACGAAAACAATTAACTGATGTGCTTGAAAAAACGTATTTTTTCCTGAAAGAAA
>JBHNNM010000217.1:0-4784 GCA_048563625.1 Gammaproteobacteria bacterium
TATCTGATCCATGAACCCCAAATAAGTTCCCCTGCTTGGTAAAAAGATGTGACCAAGATACAGCTTCTTTAGAAGGGGGATTAAGGGGGTTGCTTCTTAAAACTGTATATAACTTTAAAATATTAAACCCCCTTTGTTCCCCCTTTAAAAAAGGGGGAGATAAGAACTAAACAGCACTTAATTTAAGAACAGAAAACTCCAGGAAAAATACAAAAATGAAGTTCAGTGAACAATGGCTAAGAGAATGGGTAAACCCAGATTTAAGTACTGATGCATTAGGTCATCAGCTGACCATGGCCGGTCTGGAAGTGGATGCCATTGAACCGGTAGCACCTGACTTTAACGGTGTTGTAGTAGGTAAAATTCTCAGCTGCGATAAGCATCCTGATGCGGATAAATTACAGGTCTGTCAGGTGGATGTGGGTGCTATGTCAGAAGAGCCTCTGCAGATTGTCTGCGGTGCCAAAAATGCCCGTGCCGGCCTGCTGGTGGCCTGTGCCATGATCAACGCAGTACTGCCCGGTGATTTTAAAATTAAAAAATCCAAATTACGTGGTGTAGTGTCTATGGGCATGCTCTGTTCAGAAAAAGAGCTGGGTCTGGCAGATAGCGCAGAAGGCATAATGGAACTGCCGCAGGATGCGCCGGTGGGAACTGATATCCGTGATTATTTGCAACTGAATGATGTCAGTATTGAGCTGGGCGTAACACCCAACCGCGGCGACTGCTTCTGTCTGGCCGGTGTGGCCCGTGAAACCGGCGTATTTACCCGTGAAACCGTCACTCCCGTTGAGATACAGCCCCTGCCGGCAAGTATTGAGGATAAGCCTCAAATCAATATTCAGGCCGCAGAAGCCTGTCCGCGTTATGCCGGACGGATCATCAAAAATGTCAATACCAAAGCAGAAACACCGCTATGGATGAAAGAAAAACTGCGCCGTTGCGGTAACCGCTCCATCAGTCCGCTGGTGGATATTACCAATTATGTCATGCTGGAACTGGGTCAGCCCATGCATGCGTTTGACCTGGCTAAAATTAACGGCGGCATTAATGTCCGTATGGCCGCTGAAGGTGAAAAACTGGTGCTGCTGGACGGACAGGAAATCAGCCTGAATGCCGAAAACCTGGTGATTGCCGATGATCAGCAGGCTCTGGCTCTGGCCGGTATTATGGGCGGTGACAGTTCGGCAGTCAGTGATGACACCTGTGATATTTTACTGGAAAGTGCCTTTTTCGCACCGGAAAAAATTATCGGCAAGGCCAGAACTCACGGCCTGCACACCGATTCGTCCCATCGTTTTGAACGGGGCGTAGCACCGAACCTGCAGGTTAAAGCGCTGGAACGGGCCACCGCACTGATCCTGGAAATTACCGGCGGTGAAGTCGGGCCGCTGGTTGAGCAATGCCATGCCGAGTATATTCCAAAACCCCAGCCTATTTTGTTGCGTAAAGAGAAAATGACCCGGGTTCTGGGCATAGAAATTGACGATAAAACTGTGAAGGATGTCCTACAGCGTCTGGAAATGGATGTGCTAGACTGTGCAGAAGGCTGGCAGGTGACAGCACCGGCCTTTCGTTTTGATATTGCCTTTGATGTGGACCTAGTTGAAGAAATCGGGCGTATTTACGGTTATGATAATTTACCGGCTACCCTGCCACATGGCTCCATTATCATGGAGGCCTGTCCGGAAGACCGTATTGATGAGGCCCGTATCAAAAACCTGATGGTGGATCTGGGTTACCAAGAAGCCATCTGTTACAGCTTTGTGGAACCCAAAGCACAGCATTTAATTACCCCGGATAATCCCGGTATCCGGCTCTCTAATCCGATTTCAGAAGATTTATCGGTGATGAGAACCAGTTTATGGACCGGACTGATTGGTGCACTGGTGTATAACCAGAACCGCCAGCAAAGCCGTATTCGTCTGTTTGAAGTGGGTTCACGTTTTGTACCGGATGCAGAAAGCGGAGACTTACTGCAGGAAGTTATGATTGCCGGTATTATCAATGGCAGCGTGTTTCCGGAGCAATGGGGCGAGAAAAGCCGGAATGTGGACTTTTTTGATTTAAAAGCCGATATTGAAGCACTCTTGAGTTTAGGTGGAGATTTGTTAAGTTATCGTTTTGTAGCTGAACAGCATCCGGCCTTGCATCCGGGACAAAGTGCCCGGATATATAAAGATAATCAAGCAGTTGGCTGGATGGGGACTCTGCATCCGGAGGTGGCCAAAGCCTTTGATGTTAAGAGCACAAGTATACTTTTTGAACTGGATTTTGACGCAGTTTCGGCTGCAAAAGTGCCGGATTTCAAAATTTTATCAAAATTCCCTGCAATTCGCCGAGATATTGCTATTATTGTAGATAATGGTGTGGAATCATCTGCTATAATTAATACTGTTCGCCAGACAGCTGAACGAACCCTGGATGCTCAAAGCAGTGTCGCTGTGGAACTGTTTGATGTCTATATGGGAGAGGGCGTTGAAGCTGGCAAGAAGAGTCTGGCCCTGAGTTTGAGCTTGCAGGAACAGTCCCGTACTCTGAAAGATGACGAGATTGATACTCTGATCAAGGCAGTACTGAGTGATCTTGAGCAACAACATAAAGCAAAACTAAGAGATTAATTATGGCGCTGACCAAAGCCGATATGGCTGAAAAATTATTTGAAGAACTGGGCCTTAACAAACGCGAAGCCAAAGAGTTTGTTGAAGCCTTTTTTGAGGAGCTGAGAATTGCTCTTGAAACAGGTGGGCAGATTAAACTGTCCGGTTTTGGTAATTTTGATATTCGGGATAAAAACGAGCGCCCGGGTCGTAACCCAAAAACCGGAGAAGAAATACCCATTTCTGCACGTCGTGTAGTAACATTTAAACCTGGACAAAAACTAAAGGCTCGGGTAGAAGCATATGCTGGAAGCGTCGAATAATAATGAACTTCCCGTTATACCGGGAAAACGATATTTTACTATTGGGGAAGTCAGTGACTTATGTGATGTAAAACCTCACGTACTTCGCTACTGGGAACAGGAATTTCCAAAATTCAAACCCGTCAAGAGGCGAGGTAATCGCAGGTATTACCAGCGTCAGGACGTGATTATGATCCGTCAGATCCGCAGTCTGCTTTATGAGCACGGCTATACCATTGGCGGAGCCCGACAGAAGCTGGAAGGGGACGAGTCCAAAGAAGATGTCACCCGCAGCCATCAAATCATTGCCCAGCTAAGAACCGAACTGGAAGAAGTTCTGGATATTCTTAAAAACTGAGCTAAAGACATGTTTAATAAAAGAAACCGGTACTCGTACCGGTTTTTTTATGTCCAATGTTTTATTTGAGTGAATTTTATTAAAATAAAAATATGATCACTAAAAATGATATAGAACAACTGTTTGCCAAAATGCGTAAAGCCGGCTGGAATATGGAACAGGCACTGGCATGGGGTTATTTTTTTAAACATCAGAGTCGGGATCCGCTGGAAAAACTGGCCGACTTTCTGGCTTCAAAAGGATATGAAGTGGTTGATATTAATCAGTCATTTCCGGATGAGATGTGGTGGCTGCAAATTGAGAAAATTGAGCAGCATAGTATTGATTCACTGGATCAGCGTAATCAGGAATTTTATCAGTTAGCTAAACAGTATCACATCCATGCTTATGACAGCATGGATGTGTCATCGGTGGATTTTTAGGTGGTTCTAGTCAGGTATTAGTGGCAGCCGCAGCCGCTTTCATCACCTTCATCACCCTTACCACCACCACAACAGCCTCCGCTGTGATCATGTTCCTGCTGATTTTCTGCTGCAAGACCCATTTCCAGCTCTTCCGGGCTGGGATCACGAATTTCTTCAATAGTGACAGAAAAACTGACATCCTTACCGGCTAATGGGTGGTTATGATCCATAATGACAGTATCATCCTGAATTTCCTTGACCACTACCATAACGGGCTGACCATTTTCATCCTGTCCCTGTAATACCATGCCTTCATGCAGTTCCAGATGAGCCAGGTGCTCTTTAGGTACACTTTGCACGGCTTCAGGATTGTAATCACCATAGGTTTCAGAAGCTGGAATTTCCAGATCGGAGGAATCACCGATACTCATTTCGGCAATACGGCTTTCCAATCCGGGCATCATCTGACCACGGCCATACATAAAGAATAACGGTGCTTCATCCGCCCATATTCTGATCAATAATATCGCTGTCAACGGATGCTTTGTATTTAATTGCTACAATCTGGTCTTGTGTAATGGCCATAGTTCTCTCACTGTTTTAAATAAACCTAACTTATAAACCATTTTTATTAAAGTGGCAATGAAAGCGGTTTAATTGTGAGTAATAATTTTAAAATTGACCCCCAGCACCCCATGCTGGGGGTCGTTAATGTCTCTGTTTTGAAAATTTCTTGATATAGGCTAATGCAGTGTTTATAATGTGCGCCACAAACAGAATAGCTGGTTCCAGTTATTCATCTTATTGTCGGGGCATAGCGCAGCCTGGTAGCGCACCAGCATGGGGTGCTGGGGGTCGAAAGTTCGAATCTTTCTGTCCCGACCAATTTAATCATTGTTCATAGGTATGATCTTTAGGAATTGAAATGAAGCCAATTTGATGATCAAATAGTTGTTATTCAGGCAATTATTCATCAACAAAAAGGCTTCAAATGAAAAATACCACATTATCAAAAAAACTAAAAGTCGTATTGAGTGAAAAGAAACTTAATAAACTGGGCAAAAACATTGGTTTTTCCCAACGATTAAGACAGATAGCCCCTTTTCAGCTTGTAGTGAGT
>JBHNNM010000218.1:0-4783 GCA_048563625.1 Gammaproteobacteria bacterium
AGGCTGACTGTCTGCTGGTGCATCATGGCTTTTTCTGGAAAGGTGAAGCTCCGGTTCTGACCGGTATTAAATGCCGGCGTATTAAATCTCTGCACTGTCATGATATTAATCTGCTGGCCTATCACCTGCCGCTGGATGCTCATAAATCCCTGGGCAATAATGTTCTGCTGGCACAGAAACTGGGTATAAAAACGGAATCTTTCTTCGGTAATAATGACATAGCTCTGCTGGGTACTATTGAGCGTCAGAGCGGTGAAACCTTTGTCCGTCATCTGTCTCAGGTACTGGATCGTCAGGCACTGCATATTCCTTCAGAAAGAATGCTGGAAAAAGTAGCCCTGTGCACTGGAGCGGCACAGTCCTAGATAGAGCAGGCGGTTGCCGTGGAGGCTGATGCCTTTATCAGCGGTGAAATTTCTGAAAATACCTGGCATCTGGCCATGGAAAACAATATTCATTACTTTGCTGCCGGGCATCATGCCACCGAGCGATACGGGGTACAGGCTTTAGGTGAGCATCTTGCTGAGCAGTTTGATCTGGAGCATATATTTGTAGACAAATATAATCCGGTTTAGCGGTTTCCTTTAAGGTTTCCGGAGTCGTTTTTTTAGCTCGAAATTTACCTCAAAAAGTGAATTTTCAGCTATTGCAAAATACAACAGTTCAGGTGAAATCAGGACCATTAAGCAACAGCAATTAAAATTTAAATTCTTGAAAATTCCGGTATTTTATCGACACGTTTATGATAAATATCAGGTTAATTAGTAAATAATGAAATTGTACTTGATATTATGCTCATCTTTTAAGAAAATGTTACAAATTTTTTTGGTATCGAATTAAGAAATCCTTACTAATTATTAAGGTTTTTTACAAAATTATTTATAAAAAACTGAAGTTATTTCGGGTGGGAAAATTTCTTAAATTTGGGAGTTAAGTTAATGAGTACAGACGCTGTAAATAATAGCAAACGTCGCTTTCTGGTTGCCTCCACTACGGTGGTGGGTGCCATTGGTGCCGGTTTTGTAGCTGTACCCTTCATCAAATCCTGGAAACCCAGCGCTAAAGCTTTAGCGGCCGGTGCTCCAGTGCAGGTTGACATCAGCAAAATTGAAGAAGGGCAAATGATCACGGTAGAGTGGCGAGGTAAGCCGGTTTACGTTCTAAACAGAACAGACGAGAATATCAAGGTACTGGAAACAGATACTGAGATGCTTGCTGATCCGGATTCCGAAATGTCTACCCAGCCTGACTATTGTAAGAACCCAACCCGTTCTTATGACAGTCACCGTAAAGTTATTGTTATGGAAGGGGTGTGTACTCACCTAGGTTGTGCACCGAAATATGTGCCCGACTTAAATAACCCGTTTGCAGGTTCCCTTGGACATGACTGGAAAGGCGGTTATTTCTGCCCTTGCCATGGTTCTATTTATGACCTTGCTGGCCGGGTTCGCAAATCCATGCCGGCTCCAAAGAACCTGCCAATCATGCCATATTATTTCAAGAGCGATACAGTGATCCTGATAGGTCAAGACGGGAGTAATGCATAATGGGACAAAGAGTCAATGATTTAATGGGATGGGTTGATGCCCGTTTCCCTCTGACAAAGATGTGGGAAGAGCATCTGTCAAAATACTATGCACCTAAAAACTTTAACTTCTGGTACTTTTTCGGCTCACTGGCCATTATGGTACTAGTTATCCAGGTGCTTTCCGGGATTTTCCTGGCCATGTTTTACAAGCCGGATACGGCACTGGCATTCCAGTCAGTAGAAATGAATATTATGCGCGATGTGGAATGGGGCTGGTTAATCCGCTATTTCCATTCAACGGGTGCATCAGCATTTTTTATTGTTGTTTACCTGCACATGTTCCGTGGCCTGATTTACGGTTCTTATAAAAAGCCCCGTGAACTGGTATGGATCTTTGGTGTACTGATTTTCTTGGCTCTGATGGCTGAAGGCTTTATGGGGTACCTGTTACCCTGGGGTCAGATGTCCTTCTGGGGTGCACAGGTAATTATTAATCTGGTCAGTGCTATCCCCTTTGTAGGTGAAGATCTGGGTATCTGGGTTCGTGGTGACTTTGTAATTGGTGATGCAACCCTGAACCGTTTCTTCTCCTTACATATTATTGCCATTCCGCTGATTCTGATTGGCCTTATTGTGGCACATATTATTGCCCTGCACGAAGTCGGTTCCAATAACCCTGATGGTGTTGAAATCAAGAAAAATAAAGATGAAAACGGCATCCCCAGAGACGGCATTCCATTCCATCCTTATTATTCTGTAAAAGATATTGTTGGTGTTGTAGTATTCCTGATGTTCTTTGCTGGAGTAGTATTCTTTATTCCGGAAATGTTCGGCTACTTCCTAGAGCATGCTAACTTTGAGCCTGCTAACCCATTGAAGACACCTGAACATATTGCACCGGTCTGGTACTTCACCCCGTATTACTCGATACTGCGTGCGGTTCCAAGTATTGCCGGTTCGGCTTTCCCTGGTGTAATAGCCATGGGCGCAGCAATTGTCGTGTTGTTCTTCCTGCCCTGGCTGGATCGTAACCCTGTTAAATCCATCCGTTATCGTGCTGGCTGGTACAAGATTCTGGTGGCATTATTTGTAGTTGCATTTATTACTCTGGGTTATTTAGGTACCAAAGCACCTACTGATATGCGTACCCTGGTGGCGCAAATCTGTACCATTTACTATTTTGCCTTCTTCTTGTTGATGCCTTTCTACACGAAGATGGAAACGAATAAACCAGTTCCAGAAAGGGTGACAATGAAATGAAAAAAACAATCCTGATTCTGCTAACTTTTGTAGCAATGACAAGTACTGGTCTGGTATTGGCCAGTGGCGGAGAGCATCTGGAAAAAGCCAACATCAATGTTGACGATAAAGCTTCACTGCAGCGCGGTGTTAAGGTCTTTACTGACTATTGCCTGAGCTGTCACTCTGCCAAATATGTTCGTTTTAACCGTGTAGCCACTGACTTGGGCATGACCGAAGAACAGGTGATGGGTAATATTAATCATCTGGGCACCAAGTTCGGTAGTACCATGACTGCAGTGATGAGACCGGAATACGCCAAACAGGCTTTTGGTGCGGTGCCACCGGATTTATCTCTGGTAGCCCGTTCCCGTGGTGTTGACTGGTTATACAGTTATCTGAAAGGTTTCTATGCCGATCCTTCTAAAACCACTGGTCATAATAATATTGTCTTCAAAGATGTGGGCATGCCTAATATCTTCTGGAAGCAGGAAGGTGTTAAAAAGCCGCTTATTGAAGACCATGATGGTGAAAAAGTGATCGTGGGTACAGAACTGGTTGAGCAGGGTACCATGACACCTGAAGAGTTTGATGCCATGATTAATGATCTGGTGGCCTATATGTCTTATATGAGTGAACCTAATCAGAGTTATCGTAAATCTCTGGGTGTTTATGTACTGATCTTCCTGGTCGTATTATTCGGATTTGCCTATGCAATGAAGAAAGATTACTGGAAAGATGTTCACTAACAACGATTTACAATAGACCCTCTTGAATTCGGGCTTTACTGCCCCAATTCAGGAAGGTTGAAGTCACTATAATTAGGAGGCTGTATTGCCTCCTTTTTGCGTTTATGAATTCCGATGGAGGAGAACTATGACTCAACTTACAAATAGAAGATCAATTATGACCCTTTTTTCTGATGGAAATGATCTTTTGAGTCATCGAGTAAGAATGGTGTTGGCAGAAAAAGGCATTAATCATGAAATTGTTAATGTGGATCCTGACAATCTTCCGGAAGATCTGCTTGATCTGAACCCTTATAACACGGCTCCGACTCTGGTGGATCGTGATCTGGTGTTATACGATGCTCAGTTGATAATGGAATACCTGGATGAGCGTTTTCCACATCCCACTTTAATGCCAGTTGATCCGGTTAACCGCGCCAAGTTAAAGATGCTGTTGATCCGTATAAAAAAAGACTGGGATCCGCTGGTAGAAAAACTAATTGGTAAAACCGATAAGCAGGGTGTCAAACAACGTAAGGAATTACGTGAAAGTTTAACCACTATATCCCCGGTATTTGAACAGAAACCATTTTTTATGTCTGATGAATTTACCCTGGTGGACTGTGCCATTGCGCCTATTTTATGGCGTTTAAACGAAATGTGCATTGAACTGCCCGATGAAGCCAATGCGGTTAAACAGTATGCTCAGCGGATATTTGAAAGAGAGTCTTTTCAACAGAGCCTGTCAGAAGTTGAAGAAGATATGGAAGCGATTTCCTGAACTTTAAATAATACTCTAAAGACACTTTCAGGAGTTAAAGAGAAAATAGAATGACACCAAGCCGTCCTTATTTATTACGTGCCATTTATGACTGGCTGATAGATAATGATCAGACTCCCTATCTGCTGGTTGATGCCAATGCAGAAGGGGTTATTGTGCCGCTTGAACATGTTCAGGATGGCAAAATCATTCTTAATATCAGCCTGACGGCGACCCGGGATCTGGAACTGACCAACGATGGTGTGAGTTTTAATGCCCGCTTTGGCGGTAAACCTATGCATGTTAATGTTCCGGTTATGGCAGCACTGGCACTGTATTCCAAGGAAAATGGCCGTGGTATGATGTTTCCTGAAGAAGGTATAGATGATGGCCCTGATACGCCAACACCCACCGATGGCAAACCCCAGAAAGATGACAGTTCCAAGCCACACCTTACACTGGTGAAGTGATTCACCTAGATGGGAATCGCGGGCATCCTGCCCGCGTAAATGTTTTAAAGATACACTA
>JBHNNM010000219.1:0-4768 GCA_048563625.1 Gammaproteobacteria bacterium
TCAACCATTATTGAAATTGAAGGAGAAAGTTACCGAAGAAAAAATAAAGGAAAATAAACAGGCACTCAACCGGCCATCGTAATTGTCGTTAAACCGGACAAGATAGTTGACGCGGGACATTCTTTATCCTGCGGAGTATCCTGCCACTCTCCCATACTATTTGGTTCATACCCTTTAGTACTGCCAAAGTTGCCATCAACCCGCATTGCTCCGTCTCGATGAAAAGTATGCACCGGGCAACGAGCTGCATTAACGGGGATCTGGCTGTGGTTGACCCCCAGACGATAACGTTGAGCATCACCATAAGCAAATAGTCTGCCCTGTAACATATGATCGGGTGAGAAGCCGATTCTCGGAACCACACTGGCCGGGTTAAACGTTGCCTGTTCAACTTCAGCATGGTAGTTGTCAGGATTGCGGTTTAACTCCAGTACACCGACATCAATCAGTGGATAATCCTTATGTGAGCAGACCTTGGTTAAATCAAAGGGATGAAAATGATAATCCCTGGCTTCATGCTCCGGCATGATCTGCACCTTAAAATCCCAGCGGGGAAAATTACCCTGTTCAATACTTTCGTATAAATCACGTTGATGACTTTCACGATCCTTACCGATAATTTCTTCGGCTTCAGAATCACTCAGTTTTTCAATATCCTGCTGGCTCTTAAAATGGAACTTGATCCAGAAACGCTCATTACGGGCATTAATAAAGCTGAAAGTATGACTGCCAAAACCGTGCATGTCTCGATAGCTTCTGGGATTACCCCGATCACTCATTAAAATAGTGATCTGATGCAGAGCTTCCGGCAGTAAGGTCCAGAAATCCCAGTTACTGTTGGCATTTCTCATATTGGTTCGGGGATCGCGTTTAACTGCGTGGTTAAGATCCGGGAACTTAAGCGGATCGCGCATAAAAAAGACCGGTGTATTGTTTCCCACCATATCCCAGTTACCTTCTTCAGTGTAAAACTTAACTGAAAAGCCCCGGATATCCTGTTCAGCATCTGCAGCTCCCCGTTCACCGGCAACCGTTGAAAAACGGGCAAAGATATCGGTTTTTTTACCAACTTCTGAAAACAGAGCGGCTTTGGTGTATTGTGAAATATCATGGGTCATCGTAAACGTACCATAGGCACCTGAACCCTTGGCAAGCATACGTCGTTCCGGAATGACTTCTCTGTCAAAATGCGCCAGTTTTTACAGGAACTAGACATCCTCCAGTAACATGGGGCCACGAGGCCCTCCTGTTAATACGTTCTGGTTATCTATAACCGGACAACCATTGCTCATAGTCAATTGTGTTTTTTTGTTCATATCTAACTCCTTAACCTCTAATCTGAGGCTATCTAATGTCATTAAGTCTGCTTTGGGGGACTGGTTACTACTATAGAGAAAGATGTGTAATAGATAAAATAGAATGATTGAATTGATATAATCTAGAAAATAGATTTAAAAGCTGATTTTAATAGTAAAAATATGATTGCAGATGGGAATTAAACAGGTTTGTTGCGCTCTTTCTTCTGCAGAGATTTTTCAATAGTACGGGCTGCTGCGGTAAATCCAAAAACAGAGGTCACACAGGCAGAAGAGCCATAGCCGAAATTACAGTCCAGGCTAACGCCTTTTACACCCGGTTTTTCCTGTCCGACACTGCCGTCAGCCTGAGGATAAACTTGCTGTTCTGTAGAAAAGACACATTCGACGTCAAAACGGCGTTTGGGATTGCGGCTAAAATTATAATGATAGCGAAGCTGAGAACGGACTTTGGCCGCCAATGGGTCATTATAGGTTTTACTCAAATCACAGATTTCTACTGCTGTTGGATCAATTAAGCCGCCGGCTCCGCCGGTAGTGATAATGGGAATTTTATGGCGTTTACAGTAATAAATCAGCGCGCTTTTGTGTTTGACACTGTCAATAGCATCAATAACGAAATCATAATCAGCAACAATATACTTGCTTAAATTATTCTCTGTCAGCAGATCATCAATGGCATAACAGTGACAGTCCGGGTTGATCTGTAAGATCCGTTCTTTCATAGCCAGCACCTTGGACTGTTCAAGGGTACTGTCCAGAGTATGGATCTGCCGGTTAATATTGGACAGGGCAATATCATCATGATCAATCAGGGTGATATTGCCTACCCCGGAACGTGCCAGTGCTTCAGCTGCCCAGGAGCCAACCCCACCAATACCAATCACACAGATATGCAATTGAGGTATCCATTTTGCCCTTGTTTTGCCGTACAGCCTCTGAATACCGCTAAAGCGTTCTGAATAACTGGCTGATTGGGTCACAAAAAAATACCTGTATGATCACATAAAGTTCAAGACCTCCCTATTATACGATTTTCTCTGGTCGAAAAATAATCAAAATGGGCTATTCTTTTCTAAATACGGTATTTTCACTGGTAAGGGTTATGCGTAACTGTCTGCAGGCCATTATTTTACGGTATTCTAAATGATGTCGATTTGTTCTATCTCTAATGTAATAGGTAAGTGATTAAATTTCTGAAAATTTTAACTTTTTAGTAATACATCGCTTTGTTGATTTATATCAATACTAGAACAAATTAGAATATTAGAATAAAATGCTTAATTCGATTTTATAGTCGGCGTTTCATATACCTGCTGTTTATTTCAAGACGTTTATTGAGGTTTATCTGAATGCACTCAGAGAATAATTTATCAGCCGAATCCTCGGAGCATATAGAGGTTAAAAATACCACCTGCTATATGTGTGCTTGCCGCTGCGGTATCCGTGTCACCCTGAAAAATGGTGAAGTGAGATATATCCAGGGTAATCCGGATCAGCCTTTAAATAAAGGTGTGATCTGTGCCAAGGGCTCTTCCGGAATTATGAAACAGTATTCACCGGCACGTTTAACCAAACCTCTGAAACGCCGCAAATGGGCAGAGCGCGGTGATAATGATTTTGAAGAAATTAGCTGGGACGAAGCCTATGCCATTATGGAAGAACGGCTGTCTGAAATCCGTGCCACTGATCCTAAAAAGTTTGCCCTGTTTACCGGACGTGACCAGATGCAGGCACTGACCGGCCTGTTTGCCAAGCAGTTCGGAACACCGAACTATGCGGCACATGGCGGTTTCGTTCCGTTAATATGGCGGCCGGTATGATTTATACTATTGGCGGTTCCTTCTGGGAATTCGGCGGGCCGGATCTGGAACGCTCCAAGCTGTTTATTATGTTTGGTACGGCAGAAGATCACCATTCCAATCCATTAAAAATCCAGTTATCCGAATTTAAGCGCCATGGCGGTCGTTTTATTTCCATTAATCCGATCCGTACCGGTTACTTCGCCATCGCCGATGAATGGGTTCCTATTAAACCGGGTACCGACGGGGCTCTGATACTGGCCATGATCAATGAAATTATTCAGCTGGGTCTGTGACAGGGACTTTTTAATTCAGTATACCAACTCAGCAGAGCTGGTAAATGTGGATGAAGCCAGTAATGAAGAAGGTCTGTTTGTCCGCCAGGGTGAAAAAGCCATTGATGATGCCTGTGTGGATAATCAGAATAAACTGTGGTGGGACCGGCATGCCAATGGTACGGTGCTGACCCATACTGAAGGAGCCGATCCTTATTTACTGGGTGATTTTGAACTGGAAAACGGCATGAAGGTCAACCCGGCATTTCAGTTGCTGGTGGATAGGGTTAAAGACTATACCCCTGAATGGGCCTCATCTATTACCGGCATTCCTGTTGAAACCATTAAACAATTGGCTCACGAGATGGGCATTACCGCCCGTGATCAGAAAATTGAACTGCCTATTCCCTGCACTGATACCTGGGGTAAGGAACATGAAAGCGTGATCGGTAATCCGGTCTCTTTCCATGCCATGCGTGGTCTGGCAGCGCATTCCAACGGTTTTCATACCATTCGTTCTCTAAGTGTATTAATGACCATTCTGGGCACAATTGACTGTCCGGGAGGCTTCCGTCATAAAGCTCCGTTTCCACGCCCGATCCCGCCCCCGCCCTGTGCCAAAACGCCCCGAGGGCCTGAAGGTGTACAGCCTAATACCCCACTGGCGGGTATGGCGCTGGGCTGGCCGGCTGAACCCAATGATCTGTTTGTGGATGAAAAGGGTACGCCGGTTCGTCTGGATAAGGGCTTTTCCTGGGAATACCCCTTATCCGTACACGCTCTGATGCATAATGCCATTACCAATGCCTGGCGCGGTGATCCCTATCGTATTGATACGCTGATGATTTTTATGGCCAATATGGCCTGGAACTCCAGTATGAATACCGTCAATGTCCGCGATATGCTTAAGGACAAGGATGAAGACGGCAACTATAAAATACCCAATATATTTGTCTGTGATGCCTTTGAATCAGAAATGGTGGCCTTTGCTGATCTGATACTGCCAGATACTTCCTACCTGGAACGCCATGATGTTATGTCCATGCTGGATCGGCCTATTTCAGAATATGACGGGCCTGTGGATTCGGTACGGGTACCCGTATTGCCTCCGACGGGTGACTCACGGCCTTTTCAGGAAACCATTATTGAACTGGGTTCCCGCCTGAAACTGCCGGCCTTTGTTGATGCTGAAGGTAACCGTAAATACCGGGATTATCCGGATTTTGTGATCAATTATGAAACCGAACCGGGTTCCGGTATCGGCTTCCTGGCGCGGCAAGGCCGGTGAAAAATTCATGAAGGGTGAGCCTAATCCCAACCAGTGGGAGATGTATGAGAAAAACAATTGTGTTTACCATTATCATCTTCCCAAGTC
>JBHNNM010000220.1:0-4767 GCA_048563625.1 Gammaproteobacteria bacterium
TTCAGGGCGGACTATGTACACCTTTCGGCTATTTCCTGTGTGGACTGGCCGGATGATGAAGAATTTGAACTGGTTTATCACCGCTGGTCTTATGAAGCAAAATCCTTATTGTCTGCTCACACCCGGATCCCGCGCAACTCTTCACAGGAATTTGCCCACTATGTGTCCGTCTATGATATTTACAAGCCGGCAGCGTTTTTTGAGCGTGATATTTATGAAATGTACGGGATCTACTTTGAAAGCAGTCCTAATATGGAAAAATTTATTCTGACCGAATGGAATGGACCACCACCGATGCGTAAGGACTTTGATGTCGAACAGTATGTCAACGATACCTTTAACTGGGCGGATTATCATCCTCAGTGGCTGTAGGACATTGAAGAAGAAGTCGGTGGAATTGCTATCAGACCAGAGGATATTCGTCTATGAGACCGGAGAATTATCAGGTCGTAGCACTGCCTAATAGTGATGAATACGAGTTATTTATCGGGCCTAACCATCTGGGCATTGAAGGCAACTACGCTTTTAAGCTAAAACTCGACGGAGACCGGGTCATTTCCGGCAAGGCCGATGCCGGCTATCTGCATCGGGGTTTTGAAAAGCTTATGGAAGGCCCTTTGTGGATACAGAACCTGGCCATTGTACCGCGGATCTGTGTGCCGGATCCGGTGCCTATGGAAGTCGTATATTCACTGACTGTAGAAGACATTAAAAAAATGGAAGTGCCTCTGAGGGCACAATGGCTCCGGGTTATGCAGCTTGAACTGTCCCGTATCGCTTCACATTTGTTTACTTTTGGCGGTCATGCTGCAACCACGGGTATGTACACACCCAGTTACTGGGGAGTGGCCGATCGAGACCTGGCACTGGATCTGTTTGAAGAATTAACAGGCGGCCGGGTTTATCATATTTACAATATTCCCGGCGGTGTACGCCGGGATATTCCCAATGGTTTTCTGGATCGGTTAAGTGATTATCTGGATTACCTTGAAACCCGTCAGAACGATTATGACAATTTATTATTTACCAACCAGGTATTTGTAAAACGTGCCCGTGATGTGGGTGCGATTAACCAGGAACAGTCTCTGGAATGGGGAGTTACCGGAACTAATTTAAGAGCCACTGGACTGGCCTTTGATGTTCGTCGTGATGATCCTTACCTGATTTATGATGAGCTTGATTTTGAAATTCCGACCCAGACCGCCGGTGACTGCCTGGCACGGATCCTGGTACGTCGTGATGAGCTGTTTCAGAGTGTACGGATTTTAAGACAGATTATTAAACACCTGCCTTCAGTCAAAGGGCCGGTACGAGCACCCATTCCTAATCCGCTGGCCTGGAATGTCGCCAGGGGTGAAAATTACTGCCGGGTAGAATCCTCCAAGGGTGAGCTGGCCTATTACACGGTATCCGATGGCTGCCCTAAACCGTACCGGGTGCATGTGCGTGGCGCATCCTCCATGCATGCTGTACAGGTACTTGAAAATATGGCTGTAGGTCAGCGTATTGAAGATATTGCTCAAATTATGTTTTCTCTGGATGCCTGTCCTCCTGAGGTGGATCGATAATGAAAAAGATAAAATATGAAGATATTGGCAGCATTCTTAATCCACAGAAAAATTTACAGTTTTTTGCCCGCAAGCCAGTAACTGAACCGCTTGGCCCCAGACCAGCGCAGAAATTTACCGGGGCTTCCATCTTAATGATATGGAAAAATGCATCAGCTGCAGTACCTGTCAGAAGATCTGCGATAATGCGGCTATTACCATGGTCAAGGTACCGCATTTAAAAAATGATCCGGTAAACGGCATACGTAACCTGCGTCCGGCCATTGACTACGGCCGTTGTTGCTGGTGTGCCTTATGTGTGGATATCTGTCCGGTAGGTGCTATTGAACTGTCCCGTGAATATGTGCATACCTGCAACGGGGATGAAGTCGATAGCTATTTTATGCTGCCGCAGGAAAAAGGCATGCACGGTACTGTGGAAGAAAAAGGCTGGACTAAAACAGAAACCAATGATCTGCTGGATCGGCATCGCCAGGAAATGGGCGAAATGGCACCGGAAGAACGGGTAGACAATTTTGATGAAATTGTAGACGGCTTTACACCGGAATAGGCTGTACTGGAGGCATCCCGCTGTGTGCAATGCGGTATGTGTCATGATTCCTGTCCTACCCATATGCACGCACCGGAATATATCCGTGCAATCTGAAAAGGTAATGCGGAAGAAGCGGTGGAATGGATGTATGAAACCAATCCCTTCTCACATGTCTGTGGAAGGGTCTGTACCCATCGCTGTGAAACCGCCTGTTCTCTGAACCAGACCGGTCTGCCCCAGCAGGGCAGTGAACCCATTGCCATTCGCTGGCTGAAACGCTATGCCATGGATGCGGTTCCCCATGAACGTATTAAGGAAATTGCCGCCAGCAAAAAATCAGCGACCAAAACAGGCAAAAAAATTGCCATTATTGGTGCCGGGCCTGCAGGTCTGACCGCCGCTTTTGACCTGATTAAACAGGGTCATGAAGTGCAGGTGTTTGAAGCTCTGGCTAAAGCCGGTGGAATGACCCGCTATGGCATCCCTTATTATCGTCTGCCCGATGATATGCTGGAGCGGGATGTGGATGTTATTCTCTCTATGGGCGTTAAAATTCAATACAATACCCGTATTGGCAAAGACATTGCTATGGAACAGCTGCATAAAGACTATGATGCCCTTATCCTGGCTATTGGTCTGCAATCGGGTCGCTCTACCCGTATTCCCGGCTCTGATCATAAAGATGTCCATAGTGCCGTAGAGCTGCTGCGAAAAATCGGCAGTGTCCGGGAAGATATAAAAGCAGAAAAAGATCTGGGCTTTGATGTACCTCGTTCTGCAGTGGTTATCGGCGGTGGTAATGTGGCCATGGATATCGGCCGTTCCCTGGCGCGTTATCAGAAACAGCAGTATGGTGAGGTCAATATGACCATTACCGCCATTGATGCCATGGAAAACTTCCCCGCTGATGATGTTGAAATTAAGGAATCACTGGAAGAAGGCATCACCATTATCCCATCGCGCGGCCCACAGGAAGTTATGCTGGAAAATGGCAAAGTAAAAGGATTAAGAACTTGGAAAGTCATCTCTGTTTTCGATGATGACGGCCGCTTCGCTCCCCAGTACGACGAGTCTGATGAATAGCTGTTTGAAGCCGAAATGGTTATAGAAGCCATTGGTCAGATGGCCGAAACAGACCTGCTGGGCGAAGACCTAACGGAACAACTGGAATGGCAACGCGGCAGAATCAAGGTAACTGAAGACGGTGCCACCTCAGTTGACTGGCTATGGTCAGCGGGGGATTGTGTTAACGGACCGGATGTGGTTCATGCGGTTGCGGATGGACATCGGGTAGCGGGGAGTATAAATAAAGCGTTCAGCGTTCAGCGCTGAGCGTTCAGAAAGAGCCAGAGCAACAGAATTTATCTTTAAGTTAGTGCAAAATATTTTAATATTTTGCTTGACTGAAGAACAAACGGTTTTAAACTTTTCGCTGAACGCTAAAAATTTAGGTTAACAACTATGACAAACACAACGTCAGGTAAAGACAAACTCAGTTCCTGTTCGACTCTACAGGACGTTCTGAAAGTGGCTACGGAGTTTGAACGGACGGCCAGGGATTTTTATGCGGCGCTGGCGCCTAAGGTCAGTAAGCGCATCCGTTATCTGGTGGAGGAGCTGGTGGTTGAAGAGCAGGCGCATTATGATCTGTTTACCAAACTGGCTAATGATCCGGAAGTAGAAAAGCAGATCAAGCAGGAAATTAACCTGCCGCCCAGTAATAAACGTTTTTCAGACTGTATCCAGTTGCCGGATCTGGGGGACAATCCGGACGATCAAAGTATTCTGCAATATGCTCTGGGACGGGAGCAGGCGGCTATGAATCAATATCATGTCCTGGCCGAAAGTGCTCCGGAAGGTCCGTTAAAAGATGTCTTTACTTTCCTTGCCCAGGAAGAAACCGAGCATAAAAATGAGCTGGAAAAAATTTATTACGAAGTGGTACACAGTGGTGGAGTGTAATTACTGAAACTTTATGGCCTTGTTCAATCATCGGTGTCAATACCTTGATGGAACAGGAGTTAAACTCCTTTGAGCAGGATGTTCTGCAGCTGCTGGAAAATATTTTCCAGGAAAATCCTTAAACCCTGGCTGAACAGATCCCGCGTCTTCCTGATATTAACCCCAAACTATTACATCTATTAAGAACCAGTGATTTTAGCTGGAAAGAAATTGCCTCCTTAAATTCTCACGATCCCGTGTTATTGCTTGAAGTACTGAAACTGGCTAATAGCTCACGCTTTAATTTGCAGGCCAGTGCAGTAAGTATGCAGCATACTCTGGAGTCGGTCAGTCGCTGGTCTATAAATTCAGGTTCTGAAAATAGAGTACAGATGGTCTATAATTAGTTAAAACCGGAGCTGGATGCATTAAGCATTTAGCTTATCCGCCCTTCCGGAGAAGGGAATATAATAAAAGGAATCAACAGGTATTACTATGTACTTAGGGCTGGAACTGGCATTAACAGGAATGGGAACGGTGTTTGCGTTTTTGATCCTGCTTATTATTGTTACTACACTCATGTCAAGGGTCGTTAATCGTCTGGAAGCATCCTCTTCTGCTGTTGATAAAATAGGCAGTAGAACTGCTGCTCCCGCAGGGAAGGTTGAAAATAAAGCTGCTATGTCGTCAGATATGTCGCCTGAGTTATTAACGGCTATTGCCAGT
>JBHNNM010000221.1:0-4745 GCA_048563625.1 Gammaproteobacteria bacterium
AATTAATGATACATTTGGCTTTGAAGCTGGCGATCAATACCTGGCACAGATTGCTGAGCATATACGTCAGTCAATTGGCGATGAAATATTTTTCGCCCGTTATGGTATTGATGAGTTTATTTTCCTGCTGCCTGATGATAATGAACATAAAACCTAGGCATTTGCAGAACATTTGCGTAATATTATTCATGACTTTAATTTTACTTGGGAAAATGAAAAACTCACTCTTGCGGCCAGTATTGGTGTGGTTCTGGTTTCTGAATATAATGATGCCAAATTATTCCTGCATGCGGTGTTAATGGCCTCTAAAATTGCCAAGGAAATTGGTGGTAACCGTATTCATATTATGGAATACGATGCCATAGAGCTTAATCATCGCCAAGAATTACAGCTTTGGGCGACCCGTATTGATCAGATGGTTAAACATAATCAACTGGATATACGCTGTCATAGACTGCATCCTATCGCTGATCAAACCTTGTCACCTCATTATGAAATGCTGCTACTGGTAAAAGATAAAGAAGGTAAACACAGTCCGCCGGCAGAATTTATTGAGGCAGCTGAACTGTATAATAAAATGGTGGATGTGGATCGCTGGGTGGTTAATTATGTGCTTAACTGGTATTCAGAACACCCTGAACAACTGGAACAAATGGGTGGAGTGGCTATCAATCTGTCCGGGCATAGTTTAAATGATATGGATTTTCTGGAGTTTATTCAGGGTGTTTTTGAACAATATAATGTTGCACAAGAGCGAATTTGTTTTGAAATCACTGAAACTGTGGCAATTAAAAACATGAACCATGCCATTAATATTATTCATCCCATCAAGGATATTGGCTGTGAATTTTCTCTGGATGACTTCGGTACCGGCCTGTCATCCTATGCTTATTTAAAGAACCTGCCCGTAGATTACCTTAAAATTGACGGGGTATTTATTAAAGATATCGTCAATAATCCTGAAGACCGTGCCATGGTTAAATCCATTAACGAAATTGGACATTTTCTGGGCATGAAAACCGTCGCTGAACATGTAGAAAATGATGATATTCTGCAGGTGCTTAAAGAGCTGGGTGTGGATTATGCCTAGGGCTTTGGTGTAGAAAAACCTATTTTAATCCATGATATGTTCAAGCAGGATATATCACAGCTTAGCACGGTTCATTAATTCAACCCTTCACAGCTATTACTGAGCATTAATAATCTGACCATTAATGTCTTTACTATCCACTCCCATTAAGTATAAATAAGCATTCATAATATCTACCGGTTTGGCAATGGTATTGGGGTTTTCTCCAGGGTAGGCCTTGGAGCGCATAGTGGTTGCCACTTTGCCGGGGTTAATGCAGTTAAAACGAATATTGGTATTGGCTTCCATTTCATCAGCCAGGATCTGCATCATATTATTAGTGGCTGCCTTGCTGATGGCATAGGCGCCCCAATAGGCCTTACCCTTTATTCCCACATCATCGGTTGTAAACACCACAGAGGCAGAATCAGATTTTTCCAGTAAAGGCAGGCACATACGAGTCAGCATATAGGGTGCATTAAGATTAACCTGCATTACCTTTGACCAGTGTTCCATATCGTACTGGCTAATGGGCATCACGCTGCCTAATAGTGCAGCATTGTGCAGAATACCGTCCAGTCGTCCAAACTCTTTATCCAGAGTCAGTTGCATATCCTGGTAATCTTTTGCACTGGAGCCTTCAAGGTTCATGGGATAAATGGCAGGCTGAGGATAACCGGCTTGTTCAATTTCATCATAAACATGCTCCAGTTTTTCTATGGTTTTGCCCAGTAATATAACGGTAGCACCATGCTGGGCATAGGCTTTGGCAGCGGCCTTACCAATGCCGTCACCTGCACCGGTAACAAGAAGTACACGATCCTTTAATAATTGTTCAGGTGCAGAGTAATCGTACATTGATAATTTCCTTTAAGATCTATGATGTATGAATAAAAGATTTTAGACATATTTTGATAGCGGGTAAAGTACTTTACCGTTTCCGCTGTTCAATAATATGCTGTGCTGCCTGCATTCCACTTATAACAGCCCCTTCCAGTGTTGCCGGATAGTCCGTACGGGTATAGTCTCCGGCAAGAAATAATTGTTTGTGAGAGGTCTTAAAGCCCGGGCGAATAGTATTAATATTAACCGCACAGTTAAAGGTGGCTTTTTTTTCTATAACCACCTGGTAGTCCTGCCATAAGGGTAAATTCGGCTGTACCAGTTTCAGTTCATTATGAATGGTGTCCACAAGCTGTTCTTCAGGAAGCTGCAGATGTCGGCCTGAACTGCTGATAACCACTGCAATCAGACCGGGCTGTTTATTAATACGATGATCAATGGCCCATTGACTTAAGGTACCAAAAAAACCGGTCATAACCTGCTCAAATTTAATGTGTTCCGGATACTGAAGATAGATAGTACAGATAGGCTGGTATGTGAATTTTAGTTTGCTTTGTTCCGGTTTCAGGTTAAAAATCGGGCCTTGCAGTTTTTCAGTAATATAAGCCGGTGTTGCCAGTACCAGAGTGCCGGACTTTATTGTCTGCTTACTGGTATGGATGATAAAGGTATTCGAAGAAAGTGGATCTGTCTGAAGTTTAATTTTCTCAACCCGGTGTTTGAACAGGATATTACCCTGATGTTGACAGATATAACTAAGAGCTTTATTTACAAATACTGATGACAGATCGCTTTTAAAAAATAATAAATCTGAATCCTGACGGCTGTGGTTAAAGGTTTTTTCCAGAACAGTGAGGAAAACCCGGGCAGAGGCTTCTTTTATAGGGGTATTCATAGTGGCCAGGCATAAGGGTTCCCATAAGACTTCAATGAGTCGTGGAGATTGAGAATAGCGGTTCAAAAGTTCAGCTACTGAGCAGTCTTCCGTTAGGGTAAACTGTTTTATCCGGATCCGTATTAACATCAAAACCAGTTTTAGACGGTCTTTTAAGCTAACATTTTTAAACGTCAGCATGGCGATAATTAAATGTAGTGGTGCTGGCAGTGCGGGTGCTGTTAGCCGGATAACAGGAGAGTGGGGTGAATATAAAACCAGGTTTAAGGATTGCCGTTGTAAAACATCCTGTTCCTTAATGCCCAGTTGTTTAAACAGCTTTAACGTGTGGTGATAGGCTCCCAGCATAATATGCTGGCCGTTATCAAGCAGGGTATCAGGAAAACTTTTTCTAAACTGCACGCCTCTGGCACGACCACCGGCCTGGGGTGCTGCTTCAAGCAGCTGAACTGAAATGCCGGCCTGGGCGAGTGTTACGGCACAGGCCAGGCCGCTCCAGCCAGCACCGATAATGTGTACGGTTGAAGAGTACGCCTGGCTGTCCTGGCTCATTGGTTCTGCTTAATATTTAAACGGTATTCACGGCGGGCGGTACGCCAGGCTATCCAGAGTTTTTTCAGTTTGGCCACTTTCACTCTCTGTTCCAGAACCGGATAGTTTTTCTGCTGGATTTTTTTTAACAGGGCGTAATAAATTTCCGCCATAATAATACCGGTACGCTGAGCATAACGATCTTCAGGCGGCAGTGCCTTGAAGGCATCCTGATAGAACTGCTCTGCTCGTTGAGCCTGAAATTTGAACAGTTCAAGAGTTCTGGTGCTGCTTTTACCGGTAGCCAGATCATTATTTGACAGCTCAAAGCGTTTTAGCTCATCCTGAGGGATGTAAAACCGACCACGCAGAGCATCTTCTTTAACATCCCGCAGGATATTAATTAACTGTAAAGCGGTTCCCAGTTTTTTGGCGTATTCTATGGTCTGCTTATTCTGGTAACCCAGGATTTCAATGGTTAATAAACCCACTACACCGGCGGCTCGATAGCAGTAAAGTGAAAGCGCTTTAAAATCAGGATATTGGCTGGTGTGCAGATCCATTTCCATGCCTGTTATCAGTTCCTGAAAATAATCCTGTTGCAATGGGTAATGTTTGATACTGATCTGTAAGGCTCTGGCAACGGGATGATTAGGCTGACCATTAAAGAGTTCATTAACTTCATGACGCCACCAGTTCAATTTGCTGGCAACCACCTGTGGATCAGAACATTCATCCACCACATCGTCTACTTCACGGCAAAAGGCATACAGGGCGGTCATAGCCTGACGCTGCTGCGGGGTCAGGAACAGAAAGCTGTAATAGAAACTGGAGCTGCTTTGCTGGGTTTTTTCCTGACAATATTCGTCTGGGGTCATAAATTGAGCTTTCTGGCCGGTATAATCCTAAATTAAACAAGAATATCTGTGAATAATCAGTATCATCTCACAAAATTACTTTTTATGATCTATTATTATATCATCTAACCTGATTTATTTAGGTTTATGTACAAAATTTTATCCTAAAGAAATTAACAGGGTCTGTATATGTCTGCAAGTGATAAAGAGGTCAATTACTCAGTGGTGTTTATGGGTGAGATTATCACCGGCTTTGATAAACAGCAGGTCATTCATAACCTTGCGAACATTACACGCCTGACGGAAAAACAGGTTGAAGAAAAGTTTTTTAATCAGGGTACCACTCGTTTAATTATCAAGAAAACCCCGGACCTGGCTAAAGCCAGGCGTTATCACGGTAAGTTTCTCAGAGCCGGTATAGCCGTGGGCATACAGATGGACTTTGAGGATGCTCAGAAATAAGACCAATTATCAATAGTGGTTTTCAACGTATTTCAGGACTTTGCTGACACTCAGCTTTACACTGGCCGGCCCGCTGCGAATATAAAAA
>JBHNNM010000222.1:0-4731 GCA_048563625.1 Gammaproteobacteria bacterium
GGTCTGGAAATTTGCAAGGTAATAAGGCTTATTTTACCAAAAACTTGCAAATTTAACACCCAAAACTCACCAATATTTCCTTATAAATCAATACACTATGATTTGTTCAGGGCGGACTATTGAAGTCATGATTATTATGGGCACCCTGCCATTTGCCTTAATTGGCGGTTTCTGGCTGATGTATCTGCTTGGCTATGATATGTCTGTCGCAGTAGGGGTCGGCTTTATTGCCCTGGCAGGTGTAACCGTTGAAATCGGGGTACTTATGCTGGTTTATCTGAACCAGTCCTATTTCCGGATGTCTCACGAGTTAATGGAGCAGAACCGCTGCATGAGCCGTGAAGATGTAAAAGCGGCGGTCCTAGAAGGTGCCGGTCAGCGTGTTCATCCTATTGTTATGACGGTTGCGGCTATTGTTGTCGGTCTGATACCTATTATGTACAGCAGCGGCACAGGCTCTGAAGTTATGCAAAGAATTGCCGGCCCCATGATTGGCGGTATGCTCAGCTCTGTTGTTTTAACCCTGCTGGTACTACCAGCGATTTATTCCATGTAGAAATCAGTGACATTATCAAACTGTACCGTAACTGAAAATAACCACTCTAAAGAGGAAGTCTAAATGTTTAACAAGGTAGTTATGATCCTGAATGTTTCCGACTTTGGGCTGATAGCAGGGGAGGTGAATAGTCTGAATATACCTGGGATTACAGTCAGCAAGGTAGAAGGCTATGGTAGTTATATCAATGAGTTTAATGACTACGGACTGTGTGAAAGTCTAAAGGTTGAAGTGTATACCAATGCCGAAGAAGCACAGAAGATTGCTGATATTTTTTCTGAGATGGCAAAACGTATGACTGAAGGCGGGGTATTGTTGCTATTGAACCGGTAAGTGCTTTATTGAATAATAAGAAACTTACCTGAGGACTAAATAAATATGGATCACAGCGATAAACCGCCTGTAAACAGACAGTATAAAATCAAAATCAGTGATATGACCTGCGCACATTGTGTGGCACGGGTCGAAAAAGCGGCTCTGGCTGTTGACGGTGTTGAAGCAATAAACATCAACCTGGAACAGGGGGAAGCACTGGTGACAGGCGGTTTGCCGCATGAAGTTATTCAGGCCATTACTGAGGCCGGTTATCCTGCCAGTCCTGTGGCTGAGGTCCCTGAATCCTGCCCCATTGAGTCGCCTTCTGATCAGAATAAAAGCCCGGCAGCACAGGCAGAACCAGAACCAGAACAGAAAAAGAATACCTCATCTTATATTATTGATATAGAGGACATGACCTGTTCCAGTTGTGTTGCTACCGTGGAAAAAGCCATTCGTTCTGTTGATGGTGTGACGGAGGCCGGAGTTAATCTGCTGGAAAAACAGGCACTGGTGCAGGGCGGCGATCCTCAGCCCGTGGTTAATGCCATTATTGATCAGGGCTATAACGCCAGCATAAGAAATAAACCGAAACCGGTACAAAGCCAGCGCTTTTACTATATCGCCATTGAAGATATGACCTGCTCCAACTGTGTAGCTACGGTTGAAAAAGCGATTTTATCGGTTCCTGGCGTAACGTCCGGTTCTGTAAATCTACTGGAAAAAACCGCCCAGGTGGAGGGCGGGGATCCGCAGGCTGTTGTTAATGCTATTATTGATCAGGGCTATAATGCCCGGCTTATTGAGCAGCAGAAAGTCAGCAACCAGTATCAACTGATTATTTCTCAATTTGACGGTTCAGATACTGAACTTGAAAAACTTATTAATGAGCAGTTACAGGCTCAGGCGGATGAAGTTGAACATATCGCTTTTGATTTTGCTGACACGGAAAAAAAAGTTGAAATTACTACAGCACTCCCTCCTGCACAATTACTGGTTATCCTGAAAAAAGCGGGAATAGAGGCTCGTATCAATGAACAACATGAAGATCCCTATATTGAGCAGGAAAGGCAGAGCCGTTTAGAAATCCGTCGTTCCTGGCACAGAGCGATTCTGGCCGGCACTGTTGGTGCCCTGCTGATGACTTCTGAATATATGGGCTGGGTTCCGGAAGTATCAAAAGATACCTATTTCCATGGTATCAGTTCGCAGATGTTCTGGTTTATCGTTGCACTGATCTGTTTATTTACTATGTGGTTCAGTGGCCGTAATTACTACATCACTGCTCTTAAACAGGCTCGTCACCTGTCATCTAATATGGACACCCTGGTGGCACTGGGTACTTCGGCTGCCTGGCTGTCATCCATGCTGATTATTATCGACCCTGATTTTATTCCGGGAGGAGGGCATCTGTATCTGGATGCCGGTGTCATTATCCTGGCCTTCCTGCAGTTTGGACATGCACTGGAAATCAGGGCAAAACGCACAACTTCCGCCTCTATTGCCAGTATTATTGAGCTGGCACCTAAATCAGCCACAGTGGTTTATGATGGTGTTGAAGTCAGTTTACCGGTTTCCCTATTACAGGTCGGCGATATAATCAAGGTGAAACCAGGTGAAAGAATTCCTATTGACGGTATTATTACGCAAGGCAGTTCAAGTATTGATGAAGCCATGCTTACCGGTGAACCTCTGCCGGTAAAAAAATCACCCGGTGATACAGTAACGGGCGGTACCATTAATAAATCCGGCAGTTTTCTATTTAAAGTCAGCAAGCTGGGAGAAGAAACTACCCTGTCGCAGATCATTAATATGGTTAAACAGGCGCAGATGACCAAGCCTGAAATTGGTCGTCTGGTGGATAAAATTGCCTCTGTATTTGTACCCATTGTCATTACCATTGCAATTATTACTTTTTTTACCTGGTATTCTGTCGGTCCAGAGCCACGCCTGGCTTATGCTTTGACTGCGGGTATTGCTGTACTGGTCATTGCCTGTCCCTGTGCACTGGGGCTGGCCACACCCATCGCCATTATGATGGGTACTTCCAAAGCGGCACAGCTTAATATTCTTATTAAAAACAGTGATGCTCTGCAGACAGCCAGCAAACTGACTCATCTGGTGGTTGATAAAACCGGTACCCTGACTCAGGGCAAACCATCAGTTACTGATATTATTGTTAATCCCAAACTGGCTTCATCCATTATCAATAAAAATTATCTACTGCAGTACGCAGCCTCACTGGAAACGGGCTCAGAACATCCCCTTGCCGAGGCAATATTAACTGCGGCCAGTGAACATGAGCTTACTCTTTTGCCTGTAAAGGATTTTACAGCGGTTGAAGGCCGTGGGGTAAAAGCAGAAATAGAAAATAAAAAAATACTGCTGGGCAATCATGCCTTTATGCTGGAAAATAAGGTTGAGCTTGCGCCGGAAATTATTAAACAGGCAGAAACTCTGGCAGAATTATCTGCAACGCCAATCTGGCTGGCTGAAGACGGACACTTACTGGGACTGATGGCATTAAAAGATCCCATTCGGGAAGATACGCCTGGGGCGGTTAAATTATTACAGAAACAGCATATTGAAGTCGTTATGTGTTCAGGAGACAGTGATAAAACGGCTAAGGCTGTAGCCAGAGAACTGGGTATCAGGGAAGTGCATAGTCAGGTTATGCCGGAAGACAAGTTAAATATCATCAAGTCCTTACAGGAACAGGGCTATATTGTTGGTATGGTAGGCGACGGGGTAAACGATGCACCGGCACTGGCTCAGGCCAATACCGGTTTTGCCATTGGCAGTGGTACTGATGTTGCCATTGAAAATGCAGATATTACCCTGGCAGGCAATTCATTGATGAATGTAGGAACAGCTATTGCAGTTTCGGCCGCAACCATGAAAAATATTAAACAGAATTTATTCGGTGCATTTATATATAATGTTATTGCTATTCCACTGGCCGCCGGTGTCTTTTATCCGCTGACCGGCTGGTTACTGGCTCCGGCCTTTGCCAGTGCCGCCATGGCTATGTCATCAGTAACGGTAGTAGCCAATGCCAACCGTTTGAGCTTTTTTAAACCAAAAATTTAATATAGAGGAATTTTTATGAGTACTACAACAGAACTTAAAATTAGCGGTATGACCTGCAATCATTGTGTTATGCACACCAAAAAAGCACTGGAAGCGGTAGCGGGTGTAGAGAATGCTGATGTCAGTCTTGAGCCGGGTTCCGCAAAAGTAACGGGTACAGCCGATGTGGATGCGTTAATCGCTGCAGTTAAAGAAGCTGGCTATACTGCCGAAAAAGTTTGATTGAAGCTGTAAGCTGTTGAAAGATAATGTATTAACGTTCTGCGCAGGGCTTTCTGAAAAGCTCTATATCACATAATGCTTAATTAAAACTGAATTTTTTATCAAAACTATTTTAATTATTGAAAAATCAGCATAAAATGTGACCTTGAATAGTCCGCCCTGAACAAATCATAGTGTATTGATTTATAAGGAAATGTTGGTGAGTTTTGGGTGTTAAATTTGCAAGTTTTTGGTAAAATAAGCCTTATTACCTTGCAAATTTCCAGACCAAAATGAAGCCAAAGAAACAGCCAAAAATACCTCAGGAAGACCTGTTCAGGATGCGTCTTGAAAACATGTTGGACTTAAATCATGAGTTGATTAAGTTATCAAAACACATAGACTGGGAAAGTCTTGATAAAGAATGGGGTGCTCTGTTTGTATCCAGTAAAGGTGCTCCTGCCATACGCACTCGTTTGATTGCAGGATTGCATTACCTGAAACACCTGCATGATTTATCGGATGAACAGGTGGTAAAAGGCTGGACAGAAAATCCGTACTGGCAATAT
>JBHNNM010000223.1:0-4726 GCA_048563625.1 Gammaproteobacteria bacterium
CCACTCGCTATGATAAGCTGGAAAGAAACTATGCCAGTACATTAGCGTTAGGCTGTTGTATGGTGTGGCTTCCTATGTGGAGTGGTTAAATTTTGTACACAAAAGATCAACAGCCCCTAGTTTTCTTTCTGAAAGTAAAAATAAAATCCGGGCTAATTGGTCAGAGCATTACCATAAGCCTAAAGCTTTGAAAGTTGTTATAATGACGCCTCAAATTGGAAAAAGTTCAGAGGCAGTATGTCATTAAATACTCAGGCCGGACTATCGGTTCCTAAAATCGGTTTTATCAGCCTGGGCTGTCCCAAGGCGCTGGTGGATTCAGAGCAGATCCTTACTCGTCTGCGGGCAGAAGGTTATGATATTGGCGATTCCTACCAGAATGCAGAATTAGTGGTGGTGAATACCTGTGGTTTTATTGATGCTGCAGTGGAAGAATCACTGGATGCCATTGGTGAAGCACTGGCTGAAAACGGGAAGGTTATTGTCACCGGCTGTCTGGGTGGTAAAGGGGATATCGTCAAAAAGACTCACCCCAATGTTCTGGCCGTCACCGGCCCTCATGCCCTGGAAGAAGTTATGGAAGCGGTGCATAAGCATATTCCCCCGCAGCACGATCCATACACCAGCCTGATCCCCGAAGGTGGCATTAAATTAACGCCGAGACATTATGCCTATTTAAAAATATCAGAAGGCTGTAATCACAGCTGCAGTTTCTGTATTATTCCCTCGCTCAGGGGACGGCTGGTCAGCCGTCCTGTGGGTGAAGTACTGCAGGAAGCCGAAAACCTGGTGCATGCTGGGGTTAAAGAACTGCTGGTGGTATCTCAGGATACCTCGGCTTATGGTGTAGATGTTAAATACCAGACGGGCTTCTGGCAGGGACGTCCGGTTAAAACCCGTTTTAGGGAACTGGCCTCAGCCCTGGGTGAGCTTGATGCCTGGGTACGTATGCACTATGTTTACCCTTATCCCCATGTGGATGATGTGATCCCTTTAATGGCCGAAGGCAAGATTCTGTCTTATCTAGACATCCCTTTGCAGCATGCCAATACCGATATTCTAAAAGCCATGAAGCGCCCGGTCAATACCGAAAATATGCTCCAGCGTATAGCTTCCTGGCGCGAAATTTGTCCAGATATTACCTTAAGAAGCACCTTCATTGTCGGCTTTCCCGGTGAAACCGAAGCCCAGTTTGAAGAACTGCTGGAGTTTACCCGGCAGATCCAGTTTGACCGGATAGGGGCATTCAAGTATTCAGCCGTAGAAGGCGCCGCAGCTAATCAGATTGCTGAGCCGGTACCGGAAGAAATTAAAGAACAACGACTGGCCCGCTTAATGGAACTGCAGGCTGAAATCAGCTTTAACAAACTGCAGAAAAAAATTGGCCAGAGTATGCGTGTGCTGATTGACAGTATTGATGAAAAAGGTGTGGTGGCACGCAGTGCGGCTGATGCACCGGAAGTGGACGGCCTGGTATTTATTGATGCTCTGGAAAATACTGAATTTGATCAAACGGGCGGTCTGAAACCCGGGGATTTTGTTAATGTTAAAATTATTGATAATAGCGAACATGATCTCTGGGCCGAGTTCTTATAACAAGAGCTTATAATCAGCTTTTATAATTATGTATGATGATTTATGACAAGGGATAAAATATATGCCCGGCCGCTGGATAAACTGGTGGATTTTAATTTTGATGAACGGGTGGCCTGTGTTTTTCCTGATATGATTAACCGCTCGGTACCCGGTTATGCCAGTATTGTTGCCATGACCGGGATACTGGCAGCCGAGTTTTATCAGAGCGGCAGTATTTGCTATGATCT
Organism: Gammaproteobacteria bacterium; assembly: GCA_048563625.1. Classification (GTDB taxonomy): domain Bacteria; phylum Pseudomonadota; class Gammaproteobacteria; order GRL18; family GRL18; genus JANELJ01. The sequence goes on from JBHNNM010000223.1 coordinate 1,824, forward strand.
GGGTTGTTCTCTGGGTGCGTCTTCTTTATCCATGGCCAAAGCCATCAATGATCCATCCGTCAGTATTATTGCCGTGGATAATTCTCAGGCTATGCTCAATAAGGCGGATGAATTACTGCCCCCTGAAATTAAACAGAAAATCCATTTTGTCTGTGCGGATATTAATGATATTAATATCCGCAATGCTTCTATTGTAGTCATGAACTTTACCCTGCAGTTTATAGCACCACAAAAACGTGCGCAGTTATTATCTAAAATCTATCAGGGTATGCAACCCGGCGGAATTCTGATTTTAAGTGAAAAACTCAATTTTCAGAATGAACAGGAACAGCAGTTATTAATTGAAATGCATCACTTCTTTAAAAAAGCCAATGGTTATACCGATATGGAAATCAGCCAGAAACGCCAGGCACTGGAAAATGTCCTGCTGCCGGAAACCCTGGAACAGCATAAAAGTAGATTGCAGAAGGTTGGTTTTAAACAGACAGAACAGTGGTTTCAGTGTTTTAACTTTGCCTCTCTTATTGCCGTTAAATAAATACTTATGCCGGACTTAAATCTTTTATACTCATCCCTTTATGCGGCCATGCAGGATACTCCTCTGGAATCCTGGGCGCAGATTCTGCCGGAACAGCTTAAAACATTGACAGCAGACACTCACGGTGACTATCCTCGCTGGCAGCAGGCACTTGAGCAACTGCCTGACTGTAAATCCGCTAGTGTTGATTTTAATTCAGATGATCTGCACATCACCTGCAATAATATTGGTATGCTTCAGCTTGAGCAAAGTCTGAAGCAATTATCCCCCTGGCGTAAAGGTCCGTATAAAATCAATGATCTGCTGATAGATACGGAGTGGCATTCAGACTGGAAATGGCAGCGAATAAGAAAAAACCTGTCCCCCTTAAAGAATCGTTCAATTCTTGATGTGGGTTGCGGCAATGGCTATCATTGCTGGCGTATGTATGGAGAGGGTGCCAGACTGGTGATAGGTATTGACCCGTCCTGGTTATTCTGGATGCAGTTTCAGGCCATTAAGCATTTTAGCGGTTCCCGTCCGGTGTATCTCCTGCCTATGGGAATAGAAGGATTGCCAAAGGATTTAAATGCTTTTGATACGGTATTTTCCATGGGGGTACTGTATCACCGTCGTTCACCGATTGATCACTTATTACAGTTGAAAAGTGCTTTGCGTAAAGGCGGGGAACTGGTTCTGGAAACGCTCATTATAGAGGGTGCAGAAAGAGAAGCTCTGGTACCGGATAATCGTTATGCCAAAATGCGTAATGTCTGGTTTCTGCCCAGTGTACCGACATTAACCCAGTGGCTGCAGCGTTGCGGCTTTATTGATATTAAGGTTGTGGATATTAACCAAACCTCTATTGAGGAACAACGTACAACAGAATGGATGCCGTATGATTCTCTGGAAACCTTTCTGGATCCGGCTGATCATAATAAAACTATAGAAGGGTATCCAGCACCTTTGCGGGCTACATTTATAGCAGAAAAGCCCTGAAGATCAATTAATGATATAAAACATAAAGCGAAAAAAGCCAACATGAAAAAAAACAAGATAAAAAAAACAGATAAACCACCGGTTTATGTAAAAGACAGCGATATTCATGGCAAAGGATTGTTTGCATCCAGAGACATTAAAAAGGGTGAGCTTATTGGCGAGTTTAAACACAAGCCGGCTAAAAAGGACGGTATGTATGTTCTATGGATAGAGGAAGACAGGGGCTATCGGGTGCTGGATGATTTTAAATACATCAACCACAGCAATAAACCCAATGCGGCTTATTATGATGACTTTACCGTTATGGCAATAAAAAAAATAAAAAAAGACGAAGAAATTACCCATCACTATGGGGAAGATCTGGCTGAAGATGCCTGGGACGCATAAACATATACTTTTTGCCGTCTCCAGTCATGGCTATGGTCACCTGTCTCAAATTGCACCGGTGGTCAATGCCTTAAAACAGGCTTATCCTGAATATACTGTATCAATACAATCAGCTCTGCCCCTTGAAATTCTGTCAGCCCGAATTAAGGTGCCGTTCAATAGTATTGATTTTGATGGGGATGTGGGTCTGTTAATGGACGATGCTGTAACAGTAAAAACAGAAGCGACCCGACTGGCCTACCGGATTTTTCATACTAACTGGGAGGATAACTTTCAGAAGCAGCTTGATATTCTGCAAAGCAGTAAAGTTGATCTGGTGATGGCAGATATACCTTATTTGCCGTTGCTTGCGGCTCAGGAACTGGGTCTTAAAACCATTGCGGTCTGTTCCCTGAACTGGGCTGATATTCTATCCGGCTATTATAAGCAGGATAAAGAAATGGAAGGCTATATGGCACTTATGCGTCTTGCTTATAGTCAGGCGGATGTGTTTTTAAAACCTCAACCTTCCATGTCTATGTTATGGTTACCCAATAGTAAAGTTATTCAGCCCCTGGTTACCACCGGTAAAAATTTAAGAAGCTGTTTACTGGATGAGCTTGCCCTGGAGCAAAAGGATAACACGGTACTGGTATTACTAGCCCTGGGTGGTATAGACAGTCAGATATCTCTGGAAAACTGGCCGGACTATAACAATGTTCATATTATTGTGCAGGACAGAGCGGGAGTCTTTGACGAGTCTTTAAAATTCAGAGGGAAAAAATGGCTGCATAGTATTCAGGATACCTCACTGAGTTTTACCGATATTGTGCAGTCTGTAGATGTACTTATTACCAAGCCGGGTTACGGTCTGTTTGCAGAAGCAGCTTTTGGCCGCAAACCGGTATTTTATGTAGGCCGCCCTGACTGGCCGGAAGAAAAATACCTGCTGCAATGGTTAAAGGGCTATGTAAATATGATAGAAATATCAAAAAATGAGGTTGTTCTCCGCTTTAATGAG
>JBHNNM010000224.1:0-4723 GCA_048563625.1 Gammaproteobacteria bacterium
CAGCGTTCAGCGTTCAGCGTTCAGCGTTCAGCGTTCAGCGTTCAGCGTTCAGCGTTCAGCGTTCAGCGTTCAGCGTTCAGCGTTCAGCGTTCAGCGTTCAGCGTTCAGCGTTCAGCGAAAATTTTAAATCCTCTTTGTCTTCAGTCAAGCAAAACATTAAAATATTTTGTACTAACTTAAAGATAAATGATATTGCTTTGGCTCTTTCTGAACGCTCAGCGCTGAACGCTATCTTTTCTATCTATTCATTGAATTAAAAAATTCTTCATTAGTCTTGGTATCCTGCATTTTTTCCTGCATAAACTCCATGGCGGAAATTTCATCCATGGGGTGCAGGATTTTGCGCAGGATCCAGACCTTCTGTAGTTCGTCCAGTGCCATTAACAGATCTTCTTTACGAGTGCCTGAACGGTTTACATTGATGGCAGGATAAATACGTTTTTCGGCCAGTTTACGGTTCAGGTGCAGTTCCATATTACCGGTGCCTTTAAACTCTTCAAAAATAACTTCGTCCATTTTGGAGCCGGTATCAATCAAGGCTGTGGCCAGAATGGTCAGGGAGCCGCCTTCTTCAATATTACGGGCAGCACCGAAGAAACGTTTGGGGCGCTGCAGGGCATTGGCATCTACACCACCGGTCAATACCTTGCCTGATGAAGGTATTACGGTATTATAGGCGCGGGCCAGGCGGGTAATGGAGTCCAGCAGAATAACCACGTCATGCTTGTGTTCTACCAGACGCTTGGCTTTTTCAATCACCATTTCTGCCACCTGTACATGGCGGCTGGCCGGCTCATCAAAGGTTGAAGAAATGACTTCGCCGTTAACTGAACGTTCCATTTCGGTCACTTCTTCAGGACGTTCATCAATCAGCAGTACCATTAAGAAACATTCAGGATAATTGGCTGCAATGGACTGAGCAATATTCTGCATCATCATGGTTTTACCGGTTTTAGGCGGAGCCACAATCAGGCCTCGCTGACCCTTGCCGGTTGGCGCCATTAAATCAATAACCCGGGCAGTAAAATCTTCTGTACTGCCGTTACCCTGTTCCATAATAAAGCGCTCATTGGGAAACAGCGGTGTCAGGTTTTCAAACAATACTTTGTGACGAGAATTTTCCGGCTTGTCATAGTTAATTTTATTTACTTTAAGCAGAGCAAAATAACGTTCACCGTCTTTGGGCGGTCTGATTTTTCCCGCTACGGTATCACCGGTACGTAAACCAAAACGTCTTATCTGACTGGGCGATACATAAATATCATCAGGACCTGCCAGGTAGGAACTGTCTGCTGAACGCAGAAAACCGAAACCATCCTGCAAAATTTCCAGGACACCGTCACCATAGATATCTTCACCACTTTTGGCATGCGCTTTGAGGATTGAAAAAATGACATCCTGTTTTCGTGCCCTGGATATACTGTCAATACCCATGTCTTTTGCGATTTCAATAAGCTCGGAAGCCGGTTTTTTCTTTAGTTCGGTGAGATTCATTTTGACCTTTGATTTTGTTTAATTGTTGATTAAATAAACAGATATGTGATTAGTGATATGAGTTTAAATTGTCGGGTGAATTGTTTCTTTTATATTTCTTAAAAAATAATCCTGGAAACCAATGTAATAGTTTGTTCGATAACCATTTTTGAAAAATAGAAAATATTTACCTGGTCTGGAATTTATTGTGAGGATTACGTTTTTTTCGTTTGCTTACGTACTATGAATAAAAAAATAGTTTGAACTGATTTTTTGTTATTAAACCGGTAACATTTGTTTAGCTGATATTTAACTTGCGCATCAGCCTGCTATCCTGGTTTTATTAAAATGACTAAATAGTTCACTTCAGACTGAAGCTATTTTTAATCATGCATACTCTTTCCTGCACTATTTATATATGACTTATATTGAACGTATATGACTATATAACCGTGTAAGAATATAAGGCGAAGTTTAGCCTATCATAAAAATTAAGTCCAGCTCTTTTCTTTATATTTAAATATATTTGAGAAAAAAAGCCGTTCAGAATTTTATACTGCAGATATTCAGATATTACTGTCAATAAAAGCCGTTAACTGTGATTTGGAGACTGCACCCACTTTAGTGGCTTCAACCTGACCATTTTTATACATCATCAGGGTGGGAATACCGCGAATGCCGAATTTGGGCGGCGTATTGGGGTTATCATCAATATTTAATTTGGCAACTTTCAGACGGCCTTCGTATTCATCGGATATTTCATCCAGAATAGGGGCGATCATTTTACAGGGACCACACCAGACAGCCCAGAAATCAACCAGCACGGGTAAATCTCCCTGAAGCACTTCTTCATCAAAAGTATCATCCGATACATAAACGATTTTATCGCTCAATTTTTTATTCTCCAAATTAATCATCAGAAATAATGGCCTTTCAGCCGGAACAACCCTGACCTGAACAGCCAGAAAAGAAAGTCAGAATTTTCTTTCACAGGATATGTGAAGGATATAGCCCCATGTCCGATTATTCAAGCTCCTTTTCTAATTTATTTGTTAATTTAATCATAAATAATTCTGATAATGACTTCTAGATCATAATTTACCGGCAAAATTTGTTAAAATACGCGCTTTATAACCGAGTCAAGATTTTGTCCGCATTAAACCCCCGTCAACAACAGGCCGTAAAACACATTGACAGTCCCCTGCTGGTACTGGCCGGTGCCGGCAGCGGTAAAACCCGGGTGATCATCAATAAAATTGCCTATTTGATTCAGGAATGTGGTCATAAAGCCCATACCATTGCCTCTGTGACCTTTACCAATAAGGCAGCAAGAGAAATGAAGGAGCGGGTCGCCCAAATTATTCCCCGTTCTCAAACCCGAGGCCTGAGGGTTTCGACCTTTCATACCCTGGGACTGAATATTATCAAGTCTGAGCTGGGTGTACTGGGCTTAAAAAGCGGTTTTTCCATCTTTGACACCCACGACAGCCATGCTCTGCTCAAAGATTTGATGCGCAGCCATTTTAAAGATGAAGAATTGATCAAAGAGCATTTTGAAGGCATTGCACGACAGATATCCAGCTGGAAAAATGACTGTCTGACACCGGACTTTCTGATGCAGCAGCCTGCGGAGGATCCGGCCTGGAGCTACAATGTTAAAATTTACCAGGATTATAATCATCATTTACGCACCTATAATGCCGTGGACTTTGACGATTTAATTATGCTGCCGGTAATCTTATTTAAAAACCATCCAGCTATTCTGGAAAAATGGCAGAAACGCATACGTTATCTGCTGGTGGATGAGTACCAGGATACTAATACCACCCAGTATGAACTGGTTAAACTGCTGGTTGGTGACCGCTCCTCCCTGACCGTCGTGGGTGACGATGATCAGTCCATTTACTGCTGGCGTGGTGCCAAACCGGAAAATCTGGCACTGCTGGAAAAAGACTTCCCCTCGCTTAAAGTCATTAAACTGGAACAGAACTACCGTTCGACCCGTTTAATTCTCAATGCCGCCAATACCTTAATTGCTAATAATCCCCATGTCTTTGAAAAAGCCCTCTGGAGTGAACTCGGCCACGGTACTCCCATCCGTATTATGCGGGTGCCTGATGAGCACAAGGAGGCTGAACGAGTGGTTTCTGCACTGGTAGCGCATCATTTTCGTTTTAAAAAATCCTATCGTGATTATGCCATTTTATACCGCGGCAACCACCAGTCCCGGCTGTTTGAAAAACAGCTCAGGGAACAGCAGGTTCCCTATTACTTAAGCGGCGGCGTATCCTTTTTCTCCTATACGGAAATCCGGGACATGCTGGCCAATCTGCGCTTGCTGGTCAATCCCGAGGATGACAATGCCTTTTTACGCATTATTAACACCCCACGCCGCCAGATCGGCAGTGCCACCATTGAAAAACTCAGCAACTATAGCAGCCAGGCCGGAACTAGTCTGCTCACGGCCTGTTCTCATCTGGCGATAACAGAACATCTGCCTGAAAAAGCAGTACAGCGCCTGACAGAATTCGGGCAATGGATGACCCGTATGCAACAGTCGGCCAGGGAGGACAACCCCATTAAAGTCGTGGAGCAGTTAATTATTGATATTGATTACGACACCTGGCTGTTTGAAACCAGCAATAATGAAAAACATGCGGAAAAACGCATCGAAAATGTCAATGAGCTGATTGCCTGGCTGCAGCGTCTATATGACAATGAGCCGGAAAGCTCTCTGGAAGATCTGGTATCTAAAATGCTCCTGCTCGACATTATGGATCGCCAGGAAGAAGAAAGCGAAGACGATCAGGTGGCTCTGATGACCATGCATGCCTCCAAGGGTCTGGAATTTCCCTATGTATATATTGTCGGCATGGAAGAAGGCCAGTTGCCCCACCGCACCAGTATTGAAGAAGACAATATTGAAGAAGAGCGCCGGCTCTGCTATGTCGGCATTACCCGCGCTCAGAAAGAACTGACCTTCAGCCTGAGTGAGAAACGCCGTCAGTATGGTGAAATCATTGATACCGAACCCAGCCGTTTTCTGGATGAATTACCTCAGGAAGATCTGGAGTGGCTGGAAGGTAAGCAAAGGCTTGAGGGGGAAGAAAGGAAAGAGTTTGGAAGAGCCAGTATTGCGGGGATTCGGGATATTTTGGGGTAAGAGCGTTCAGCGTTCAGCGTTCAGCGTTCAGCGTTCAGCGTTCAGCGTTCAGCGTTCAGCGTTCAGCGTTCAGCGTTCAGCGTTCAG
>JBHNNM010000225.1:0-4684 GCA_048563625.1 Gammaproteobacteria bacterium
AAAACTGAAGCTTGTTAAAAAAGAGATTAAATCGCTTGGACAGACTACCCTGGATATCAATGAGCAGATCCTGGTGGCTCTGGAACATTGCCGGCCCTGTAAGCTCAGAGATATAAAAAAATACCCAAACAGCAACGCTATAAAAAAATTGATGCCATTGATAATATAATCATCAATATTTTTGCACTTTATACGCCTGAAGCCAGAGATCTGCGTCAACTGGTGGCCTTTTTAAAAATCACCAATGAATACGATCGGATTATCAACAGTGCGCATTCCTTTATCCGGGATTTTCCTAACGCCCTGTCTGATGACATTGATCAGGACTTTATCCTGGAATATGCCGTACCTTTGCAGAAATCTTCCGTCGCCGCACTTGAAAATGCCCTGTTATTACTGGACCTTGATGATAAGGAGTCTGTCAATGAGCATTATAAAATTGTCGTGGTAGAAGAAAGCAAAAATGATGAGCTGTATAAAATTATTGAAAAAAGCCTGCTCAAAAAGACCAATGAAGATTTACACCTCTCCAGAGAATACTAGGACATTATGGCCGCCCTGCGCCGACTGGAAAAAATCGCCGAGCGGGCCCTGAGTATTGCTTCTTTAATGCATTATGCTAAAGTCGGGGGAGAAATCAATAAAGTCCAATTATTAAGTAAGGAAGATAAGTACTGAGGGGGAACGCATTCCGTAAACCCGGATACTATCATCTGAACTGACAGGAGCATAACTTAATGGCAATTCACTGGTATCCGGGCCATATGCATAAAGCCAATAAAGAAATCAGGGAGACTCTGTCTGCCATTGATCTGATTATTGAAGTGCTTGATGCCCGTATCCCCTACAGCAGCCAGAATCCTCTGCTCTCAACCATCCGTGGTAACAAACCCTGCATCAAGGTACTGACCAAAAGTGATCTGGCTGATCCGGACCTGACCCGTCAATGGCAGAACTGGCTGGAAAAGGAACAGGGGGTTAAAACCCTGTCCCTGACCACTGAGCATCCCGAACAGATGCGCCAGTTAATTGAACTGTGCAAAAAGATGATGCTTAACCGTCCGGGTAAACGGCAACTCATCAATACCATGATTATGGGCATACCCAATGTCGGCAAATCCAGTTTAATTAATATCCTGGCAGGAAAAACCATTGCTAAAACCGGCAATGAACCTGCCGTCACCAAAGCTCAACAGCGTATCAAACTAGAGGGCGGCATCAATTTTCTGGATACACCCGGAGTATTATGGCCCAAAGTTGAAAACGAGCCCAGTATGTATCGGCTAGCCGTTTCCGGAGCCGTAAAAGACACCGCTTTTGAATACAATGATATTGCATTTTTCGCAGCCGAATATTTAATATCAGCCTATCCTGAAGCGCTCATGGAACGCTTTAAACTGGAAACTGTCCCCAATAACGAGCTGGAGCTGATTGAAGCCATTGGCCGCAAACGCGGTTCTCTGCGCAGCGGCGGACAGGTGGATTTAAATAAAGCCAGCAAGATACTGCTGACTGAACTGCGTGCCGGACAGATTGGGCGTATCAGCCTTGAAACACCCGGAATAATTGAACAGGAACTGATTGCTCTAAAACACAAGCTCGAACAGAAGCAAACCGGAAAAGCCGCAAAGAAAAAACGTGGCAGGGCAAACAGAAAAAGAAAATAATAGAGGAAGCACCCTGGGAGCGCGGGCATCCTGCCCGCCTTATTTAGGTTAAAGTTTACACATGACTATGATACTGCGCCGGTGTTTTAGAATCCGCTATATTATCCGGCCCGGCCTGAAAAGCCTGTTCCTGGGCATTGAGTATGGTCTGCCAGAAGGCCTGTGCCGTTAGCTGAATATCATCATGGTTCTGCCAGCGGAACAGGCTGTTATCCTCAGAACCACTGCTGCCGCAATATTCCAGGTAATTAAAAAACAGCTCTGCCATACGCCTGGTTTCCCAGGGCACCGCTTTACCCTTTTCATGTTCATTAATTTCCTGAGCCAGCTGGTAATGGAATTCCTTAAAATCAATATCCAGATCAAAGCGGTCATTAATAATAATACCGCATAAAGGCTCTGACCACTGACGGTGGAAGCGGCAGATACCGCAATTATCACTGATCAGCTCATACACCATGCGTTCGACATTCTTACGCCCCAGATCATCTGGGGTAGTAAAACCGCCGCCGTAAAAGACATAATATTTACCCATTAAAGGCATGGGGCTGCCCATACCGGGAACCCAGTACTGGTTTGGTACCATATGGCCATTGTCGGCATGGGAAAGAAATACTGCCCGTTCCATTGGCTCCGTGTCCGGATACTGTTCATTTAAGTCATACGCCGCCAGACGAATACCTTTACGAAAAACGGCTGCACGCTCATCAAACAGGATGGCATTAATTAGCTTAATAGCAAACTGCGCGTTACGCATACTGTCCTTCACCAGATCAAACTCTTTAGTATCCGCAGTAAACTGCTGAAACTTCATTTCTGATTTATCAGGAAAACCGAATTTATCCGCCGGGATCAGATCATGCGCAACACATTCCATAATCCAGGCCAGGGTGCCACCAATCTGAATCGCGTCCATGCCCATAGCATCCGCATGGTCATTTAATATTTCAGCTGCTCTCTGATCAAAAACACCGCATTGAGGCCCCAGTGCATGGTAGGGTTCATAATCTTTTTTATACTTGCCATTAAGTTTTTTACAGGCTGTAGCGCAGGGCTCACCGCAATGGTCAAAATTTTTGGTTTCTATGGTTTCTTCATTATATTGTTTCAGATAATGATCAACGATAAAGTCCTTGTGCTGCTTCAGGCGTTCCTCATTACTGGCGGAGGTACTGCGATAGTTAAAGCTCATCAGCATATCGCCTATATTATGCAGGTTGGCACCAAAGGTACCGCCGGTTTTAATTTTGGGATCGTAGTAGTATTTTACTGTTGCGGCTTTATCGACCTTAACCCCTTTATTACCGAAATGTTCAGTAAAATAAACATCCGTATCTTTTGCTTTTGGCTTGTAAGGGTCCACCCAGTCACCGCCAAACAGACAGCCGACAATATTATGCTGATGAAACAGGCGACTGCCCATACCGCCCCGGCCGCACCAGTCAACCACAGCGGTAAACTTACCTTTTTTTACCGTAGTGGAGGCAATTGTCCCTTCATTGGTCAGCTCACCGGCTGGCCCAACCACAAAAGCACGTACCCTTTTTTTATCATATTCATCCGCCCACCGATCAAAAATAGCATGCTGCAAGGCATAAATACCAATAACCTCTTCACCGTCATAATCTTCTTCACTGGTTTTATAGCCCTTCCAGACCTGCTGATAATCTTCAAAAGGCTCCAGGCGTACCGAGAGATTGTCACCGTCATTATTAAGCAGTAGCACACTGGGTTTTTCACATCGACCCGACAGACAAACATAATTAACCCCAACATGCTGGAAGGTATAAGCGGCACCACCCATAGAAGAGATATAAAAACTTTCCCATTGCGGGCTGTAACCACAGAAAACCATGCGTCTGGAACCCGGTATAGAACTACTGGCTAACAGGCCTTCACCAAAGGTAAATACTTCCGGGTTTTCCTTGTAGCGTTTCCAGGCGTAATCCACCGGACCCAGAATTTTATCTTCTTTGGTAATTTTCTTAACCTGCCACTGGGCCGTATTCAGATCCACCAGCAATTCTTTTTGAATAAAGGGTACAGACATTTATTTTCTCCACTTATTCTTCAATACAAATCTGTTTCTCAAGTACAGCACGAAATGTTTTTATAATCAACATGCTGATGAATAAAGTCAGTATTGCCGGCAGAATTATGGCAATTATGGAAAATACAATATTCTGAGTATGCTGATACATCACCATGGTAGCAATACTGATGGCCGCCAGAGGAAACGAATACGCCCACCAGGATAAAAAGAAATCCAGTTTGGAATACTTACGATATTGGGTAAATACCAGTAAAGTAAAAAACAGACCTGAAAAATACAGGATTCTAGCAAAATTATCCATCTCACCCGTTAATTTAAGATAGGATAAAAAGCCAACAGCAGGTGGAGCTATCAAAATAAAGAAAGTAGGTATTAATTTCCCTGGCAAGGCAGGGTGAAAAATAATACGATAAAAAATAATGGTCAGCAGTACTGGCCAGAAAACCACACCAATACTGAAAAAGAACCAGGAAATATCACTGTATCCCAGAGGAACGCCGGCAACAGGCACCAGAATATTACCCACAATAGAAATAAACCAGGCCGGATTCATATGATTAATCTCAAAATAATCATGATTAATCCAGGCACTCATTACAAACAGAGTAAACCCCAGATGCATAATAGTACCGATAGCCCATAGAGAATGCGCCAGAGGCAGGTCATTATGCAGCATACAGATAGACAACAATAACAGACTAATGGATATTGTTGGAAAAAAACTGATTTTAATGGGGTGGTGAAACTCTTTAATAACCGCTTCTTTTTCCTTAATAAGTTTAAACAGATAAACCATCAGGATAGAAATAAACAAAAGCAAAGTGGTAAAGGATAAAATCATAGATACACTAGGGGCTGTTGATCTTTTGTGTACAAAATTTAACCATTCCACATAGGAAGCCACACCATACAACAGCCTAACGCTAATGTACTGGCATAGTTTCTTTCCAGCTTATCATAGCGA
>JBHNNM010000226.1:0-4642 GCA_048563625.1 Gammaproteobacteria bacterium
CGCTATGATAAGCTGGAAAGAAACTATGCCAGTACATTAGCGTTAGGCTGTTGTATGGTGTGGCTTCCTATGTGGAATGGTTAAATTTTGTACACAAAAGATCAACAGCCCCTAGTTTAAAGTCACTGAATTTATAAACTCGCTGATGAAAATCAAATTTACAATTTACATAATGATATATTTTCCCAACACCAGCACCGGAAGTTAATATGGCTTCTCCATCATAAGAATAAGAATGAATTCTTTCAGGGATTTGTGATCTTACAAAAAAAGGATATATCCCATTTTCTGACTTGTCTTCAGTATTTTTTTCACCTGTCGTTATTGAGGTAAGGAATTTAAACCTTCTTACTATCCAATGTTCAGGAATCTCACCCAGCCACTCCACACCAGAATCTTTATAAGCTTCATACTGTGGCATCGTGATAAGCTGTTTAGTCATTATCAACTCCAGCAACATCTTTTACATCAATACCCAGAATATCCGCAATCAAGCCTTCTGCCTGCTGTTTCAGTGCAATAATATCTTTGGCTACTTCTTCCATACTGCGCAGCGGTTTGTGTTTATAGAAGTATTTATTAAAGCTGATCTCATAGCCGATTTTAGTGGAGTCGAGATTGATCCATGATTCCTCTACATGGGGCTTTACTTCAGCCAGGAAGTAGCGGTGAATTTCATCACTCAGCGGTACGGATTCGCTGTCCCGCAGATCGCTATTGGGTTCATAGGTAATAAATTCATTTTTCTGCCCCCCTGTTGAACCAGTAGGGTAGTAACCGTAATCAGGCAGGTCTTCAATACTACAGTCAAGATGGTTTAGTAATTCATCTAGTTTATCCTGCTTGAACTTGACTGTTTTTTTGATGACTTTTTCCGCCTTTTCGTCATACCAGCTTACGGCATTCAGGATGGCGTTTTTATCGCTTGCGGACAGTTTAATTTTCTGTTCTTTAAGTGCCGTGCCTTATCGACTTGTTTCTTGAATCGGTTGTAATCGCTGGTTTCATCGTCACCGAGTTCGTTCATTAACAGCTCTGCCACTTGCACCAGCTTTTGATGCTTTAGCCAGGTTTCAATGTTGAGTAGCTTTTTGCGGTTCTTTGCATTGAGGTCCGGCTCATTGTCTTCACACCAGGCCAGAATCGCTTTTTCGTTTTCAGTCAATGTGCCGGGCGCATAGACGGCTTCGCCCCATTGTTGGTAAATCCATTGCATGGGCTCGCGCAGTGCTTTATCAAATCGCAGGGTTTCAATGCGATCGGTCGTAAATTGCGCTTTGCGGTGGTCTGGGCGCTCAATGTTAACCATGTAGTAGCCAAAATCGCGGTTATCAAAAACCTGTGGCGCAATACCATCTTCGTCTGCCTCGCGTTCAATCGATGACATTTGCAAGTAACATTCGGTAATTTGTTTAATATGTTCAGGTGCGAGTTCGCAGTTCTTCTCACCTAAATTTTTGCGCAGCTTTTTGAAAAGCAGGTTGGCATCGATGAGTTGCACCTTGCCTTGGCGGTGTTCGGGCTTGTTGTTGGATAGCAGCCAGATATAGGTGGTAATGCCGGTGTTGTAAAACAGGTTGTTGGGTAACTGGATGATGGCTTCGAGTAGATCATTTTCGATAATGGTGCGGCGTATGTTGCTTTCACCGCTGCCTGCATCGCCGGTAAACAGGCTGGAGCCATTATGTACCGAGGCAATGCGTGAGCCATTTGGACTGTTTTCCAGCCCTTTCATCTTGGTTATCATTTCCATCAGAAACAATAATTGCCCATCACTGGAGCGTGGGGTGGCATCCACGGTTTCAGTGTTTCCCCAGTAATCACTTAGCTGTACCTGAAAACGAGGGTCGATGACATCTTTACCATCTTTAATATATTTCAGCTCACTCGACCAGCTTTTCCCGTAGGGCGGATTGGAGAGCATGAAGTCGAATCGGGTTCCGGCAAACTCATCGGTTGACAGGGTTGAGCCATTTTTGATGTTTTCAGGGTTGTTGCCTTTGATCATCATGTCAGATTTACAGATGGCATAGGTCTCGTCATTGATCTCTTTGCCATAGAGATAGACATCACCCTAGGCGCGGATTGCACTTGCCTCATCTTTGATGAAGTTTTGCGATTCGGTGAGCATGCCGCCTGACCCACACGCAGGGTCGTAGATCGTCATGACGGGCGGCAGACACTCTTTAACCGGGTCAAAGACAAGGTGGGTCATGAGTTCAATAACTTCACGAGGCGTAAAGTGTTCGCCTGCTTCCTCGTTGTTCTCTTCATTGAATTTTCGGATGAGTTCTTCAAACACATAGCACATGCCCAAGTTGGTGAGCGCGGGCAGGCGGTTGCCGTCCGGGTCTTCGCGGTCTTCTGGCGTCAGGTTGATGTAGGGCGAAATAAACTTTTCCAGCACATCCAGCAGCACATCTTTATTGGCCATGTGCCGAACCTGGGCTTTCAGATTGAACTTGTCGATGATCTCTTTAACGTTGGCGCTGTACCCATTCAGATATTCTTCAACGTTAGCGAGCAGGATCTGCTGATTATTGGTGGCGGTATTGTAGAGCTGAGTCAATGTCCATTTACTGGTGTTGTAAAACACGTAACCTGCGGCATCTTTCAGTCCGCTGTCATCCAGCTCTGTCAGCCCCATTTCATTTTGCTGAAAGGCGACTTCTTCCAGCACTTTTTCTTTGCTGGGCTCAAGGAGGGTGTCCAGACGACGCAATACCACCATGGGCAAGATAACGTCACGGTATTTGCCGCGCACATAGACATCGCGCAGGCAATCGTCAGCGATGGACCAGATGAAAGAAACGAGTTTGTTCTGGACGGTGTGATTCATTATGGGTTTATTTTATCCTTTTGTTATTTTATGGCTTGGGATTCGTAGCCTGGAGCAATGACGAGATTGTCCACGCCATACAGCGCTTGCCTGTTTCTAAGCCACAGATGATATTCGGGGCCTTCCATGCTGTGGTCTTCCGTGCAGTCCACATTCCATCGACGAAGTACGTAACCGGCAACAGCGGCACGTACATCGACATTCATTATACCATTTTCCATGGCATAGTCTATTTCTATTGTTTTGGCGTGCTTAAGACGTGGGTGCGGCACGATTTCCAGTTCGACGATACGATTCCATTGATTGTCAGACTCCTGGCTCTCATGCTCTTCGACCATGCTGTCGATGATTACCGGATCGGCAATACGCGTAATAACGAAATCGGAAAATCTGGATTGCCTCCGGTCATAGGCGCGGACGTGCCAGCGAAGTCCATTATCGACCAGCACAAAGGGCACAATCTCGCGTGTGGTCCGTCCACTACTCAGAGAATGATAGGTAATCGTTACTACTTTCTTCTGATGGATAGCGCGGGTAAGTACTGACAGTGTCGATAGAGAGGGCTTGTTCAGTTGCGCGGGCATTTCGCAGGCGATGAAACCCTTATGTGTGCCCACGAAGTCATCACCAAAGCCGTGGGCAAGGGCAGCGAGCGCCTGGTTGGGGGAGTAGTTAAATAGTGGTTCAAACCTTTCCGACCGGGTGTATACCTTGGCCTTGGTGTCATACTCCAGATTCTCGGGAGCTAACGCCTTATACAGGGTGATGTCCCGCGTCGCTGCGGCGGTTTTGATACCAAAGCGGTTTACAAGGTCACTCCGACCAATTGTTCCTAGGAAACAGACCCTAAAATCAATATGTGATAAGCGTTCTTTGTGAGCCTGACTGATGTCCACCAGGCTGGGTTCGGGCATAGCACCGTCCATTGTTGCTGCATTTGTGTTTCTCATGGCTGATTATGATATTAAAGAAATCATATCAGAGTCAATATGATATGTTGACGTCATCAAAATAATTATGTTTTAATCGACATTAAATGGCTGAGCCCTGTTTAGCTTGGTGCTAAGAACGACAGCCAGCACAGAGAGTCACGAACGGTTACGGGTGAATCCTATGAAATTTGATAATGAGACGTTAGACCGAATTTTTTGCCGCACTGATGGGCAATGCCATATTTGCCGGAAACAGCTGAGTTTCAGTAACTATGGTAAGGCGAGTAGTAGAGGGCGTGGGAAGTAGAGCATTCCCGTCCATGCTCGAGGGGTGGAACAGACCACCTGAATAACCTGTATGCGGCGTCGTCGGTGCGGTTGTTGGGAAATCCTACGAACCGGACTGATTAAAAGGAATTGCTAATAAATGTGTACTGATAACGAAACGGAAAGGGATTTCCTGAATTTCTCGGGTGTTGCCGATACGGTCGCTGAGATCATCACGCAGGTGGCGTGACGGCCGACCTCGATCGGCATATCAGGCTCTTGGGGGGCCGGTAAGTCCTCCTTTTGTTACCAAATGGAAAGATCGGGCACACCAGTTTTTTTCGTTCTGGCAACCAGAGAAAACGGATAGTGAAACTCAAAAAAAGTTATTAATGCTTTTTAATGATGCACCTCGCAGTGGTGCACCTCTGGTTTATAATGAAAAACAGGGATACTGCGTATTCTGCTGATGGTGAATACCAATTCTGAACCATCATGAACACCCATTCTGTTCTGTCGTGAACACCGATTCTGATCTCATCGTGAACACTTTTACTGTTTTTCCAGAATCAGTGTTCACGATGGATCAGAATCCTTTCCCACA
>JBHNNM010000227.1:0-4589 GCA_048563625.1 Gammaproteobacteria bacterium
AGAAAAAAATTATCGGTGTCATTCAACTGATTAATGCTCAGGATATCAATAAAGCGATCAGAGAATATAACGATAAGGATGAAGAACTGGTGAACCTGTTTGTATTACAAACTGCTTTTACTTTGTCGTCTAAAATCCTGATAGATAAACAGAAAGCCCTGTTTAACTCCATCCAGACAACATAGCCGAACTAAAACTCCTCTCCTTGGCATGAACAGCAAGGCGGGGAGGGCTAAACCCTCTTATCGACAAAGTATTAACCTAAAACCTGTCCCCACTACCGCTTACACAAAGGCCGCTTATCAGGATTCTCAACAGCTTCCGCAATCGCATTGACCAGTTGCAAAATTTCATCAGGCTTTAAAGCGGTCGATAATTTGTAAATTAAATTGGGATCTACATCGGTCAGTACCGTGGTACCGTCAGCCAAGTTAACCGTAATGCCGGCATTTTTTATCTCATTACTGCCTTCTTCATCGGACACCAGCTGTTCATTTAAATCCATCATTTCATCGTAAAATTCTTCAATTTCCTCAATGGTATTCAGATCATAGTCATCAGAAATACTGATGGTATAGCCTGATTCTTCAACTGAAGCCTGAAACTCAGTATCATGCTCATAAGGAATGTTTCTGGCTTTAAGAAAATCTTCAAAGTGCTGTAAAGGCTGTTTATGAAAAAATATAAAATCCAGCAAAATACTATCCTCTTTAATGGCAATGGTTGTTTTAAATTAAGTCCGGCAAGTATTTTATGATACTATTCTACAACTATAAATAACACCAGAAGAATATGGAACTGCATATATTTCCTGACCGGTTTATTATTGAATATGCCCCAGCATGGGTAGCTGTTATGTTGCTGTCTGGACTGGTTTTTTTCTTTATAAGCAAGTCTTTACGTCAGTATTATAAAAAAAATTATAAGTACAGTTTCCTTCCCGGCATTATTTTTATTATCAGTTTTGTTTTTCTGATTGGCGGTATCAACCTGTTTGTTTATAAAATTGTATTTAATAAAGACGGTCTGATTGTTTTTAATATTCATAATTTTAATAAACCGATTAACTGGCGGGCAATTGAACAGGTCCGTTATCTGGAACGGCAGAATATAGAAATTATCTATACAGATGAAGAACAGCTGCAGGATAAAATAGTTCTGAATCTGGAAGATCTGCCGTATGAGAGCATGGATAAGGTCAAAGTGCTGTTCAGGCTTAAACTCAGGCAGCATCATAAGCCGCTACCGGAATTATGAGATTTATTAAGCTTTTCTGGTTTTGTCCAATTAATTAAAAAGAGAGTGACAAGCATGCCCGTTATAACAGAACTTGCTGACAATCTGGAACAGTTTCAGCAATGGCGACAATACCTGCATTCCATACCGGAAATTGCCTTTGGTGAGGAAAAAACCGCGGATTTTGTTGAACAGAAACTCAGGGAGTTTGGTGTTACTGTTTATCCCCGTATGGCGGGTACCGGTATCATTGGTTCCATTAATGCCGGTAAGGGCAGTGCCAGTATAGCCCTGCGTGCGGATCTGGATGCTTTGCCTATTGAAGAACAGAACGATGTCAGTTATTGCTCAAGTCACCAGGGAATGATGCATGCCTGCGGGCATGACGGCCATACTGCCATGCTGTTGGCAGCCGCACAGTATCTGTCTGAGCATCGTGACTTTAACGGTACCGTATATTTTGTCTTTCAACCGGCAGAAGAAAATGAAGGCGGCGGTAGAAAACTGGTAGAGGAAGGTTTTTTTGATAAATACCCAGTTGATGGAATTTATGGTATGCATAACTGGCCTGGACTGCCGGTCGGCCAGTTTGCCATACGCAGCGGGCCGGTTATGGCTGCTTATGACGTGTTTGATATTACCATTAAGGGCAAGGGCGGTCATGCTGCTGCACCGCATAATACCGTTGATCCCATTGTAATTGCCGGACATGTCATACAGGCGCTGCAGAATATTACCAGCCGGAATATTAATCCCCTGGATTCAGTAGTGGTGTCCGTAAGCCGTATTCATGCCGGAGACAGTTATAATGTGATCCCTGAAACGGCTCACCTGTCCGGAACTGTGCGGACTTTTCATGCTGAAGTCCAGGATAAAGTGATTGCCCAGATCAAACAGATTATAGAATCTATCTGTCTGGCTTATGGGGCTAGAGTGGATATTGACTATCAGAAACGCTACCCTTCAACCATTAATACCGAGCAGGAAACAGAATTCGCGACCCTTGCGGCACAGGAAATTGTCGGTTCTGATAATATTATCTGCGATAGTCCGCCCAGTATGGGCTCGGAAGACTTCTCCTTTTTACTTAATGAGTGCCGGGGCTGTTATGTTTCCATCGGCAATGGCCAGAGTGCTTCCCTGCATAATCCCCACTATAATTTTAATGACGCCGTCCTGCCCACCGGCGCCAGCTACTGGGTGAAACTGACACAGATGCGTTTAAAATAAAAACGTATCCGTTACGGTTTGGTTGATCAGGATGGGAGTATAATTTTAATGATTCTCATTTATACGTAAATACCGTATTCATTGACCGTACTCCTTGCTAAAGACGCCGTGAATCCATCCATGGAGGCTTTTCGGCAGCATCCCTGCTGCCGAAACTTCATCAAGAAGCACGGTCAATGAATACTCAGCAGTTATAAATATAATATTAAATATATTTTAACACAGCCGACCCAGTTTGGTTTATTAGGATCAGCTAATGATTTATCTGGTAAAAACCACCTAATATCTGTATAATTTACCCCCTTTCTAACAGCTTCTGATTGTTTTTTAAGTTATTTTTCCCGGATTATATATGATTGATCTATGCCCCAAAGACCAGCCCTGCAATGTTAAAACTGAGATATTATCCGGCCTGACTGTAGCCCTGGCACTGGTGCCTGAAGCAATTGCTTTTGCATTTGTTGTCGAAGTTGATCCCCTGGTGGGACTTTGTGTGGCATTTATTGTCGGTTTGATCACCGCCACTCTGGGCGGTCGTCCGGGTATGATTTCCGGGGCAACCGGCGCTCTGGCCGTTATTATGACTGGTCTGGTGGTTATTCATGGGGTGGAATACCTTTTTGCTGCGGTGGTACTGATGGGGCTGATACAGATCCTGTTCGGGATATTACGGCTGGGCAAGTTTATCCGTCTGGTACCGCATCCTGTGATGCTGGGTTTTGTTAACGGTCTTGCCATTGTTATTTTTCTGGCCCAGATAGGGCAGTTTAAGATTCCGGATCCGGAAACCGGTAATGCAGTATGGATGGAAGGTGTCATGCTCTGGACCATGCTGGGTCTGATTGCTCTGACCATGGCAGTTATTTATATACTGCCTAAATATATCAAAGCCATTCCAGCACCGCTGGCAGGGATCCTGGTGGTTTCAGCCCTGGTTATCGGCTTTGATTTATCGGCTCGTACTGTGGGAGACATTGCTTCTATTGCCGGTGGGTTCCCCGAGTTTCATATTCTCATGATTCCGATGGGTTCTCTGAGCGAGTTATGGAATACCCTGGTGATTATCTTTCCTTATTCGCTGGCTTTTGCAGCCATTGCTTTAACTGAATCTCTGCTGACTCTGACAGTGATTGATGAAATGACTGAAACCCGTGGCCAGGGTAACAGGGAATGTGTGGGCCAGGGGGTTGCCAATGTGACCTGTGGCTTTTTTGGTGGTATGGGTGGCTGTGCCATGATTGGTCAGTCCATGATTAATGTTACTGCCGGTGGTCGCGGGCGTTTCTCTGGTATTGCGGCGGCTCTGTTCCTGCTTAGTTTTATTATGTTTACTTCTGATCTGATTTCCCGTATTCCGCTGGCAGCGCTGGTAGGGGGATGTTTATGGTGGTTATCGGTACCTTTGAATGGTCCAGTTTCCGTATCCTCGATAAAATTCCAAAAACTGATGCCTTTATCCTGATCTCAGTATCTGCTATTACCGTGATAACTGATAATCTGGCCATTGCCGTGGTGATCGGGGTGATTATTGCGGCGCTGGTATTTGCCTGGAATCATGCCAAGCATATTACGGTTAATATCACCCGTGACAATGAAGATTCCAAGGTATATGAACTGCACGGTCCGCTGTTTTTTGGTTCGGTACACAATTTTCAGGAATTATTTGATCCAAAAAATGATCCGGATGATGTGGTGGTGGAATTTAAATATTCCAGGGTGTCCGATCATTCGGCTATTGAAGCTATTGATACCCTGGCGGAACGCTATTTAAGTGAACATAAACGCCTTCACCTGCGTCACTTAAGTCCTGAGTGCCGAAAACTGCTGACCAAGGCCGGTGATCTGTGTGAGGTGAATGTAATTGAAGATCCTAAATATTTTGTTGCAGATGACAAATTAGGATAAGAGATTTTAAAATAATCAGACCTTTACATTAATATTCTGACCCAGATTATCAGGTAGTTGTGGAATTGACTCAATCAATTGCATGGCAGACTGGGCCTGAATATCCATTGATTTTTTCAATACACTGATCCCTACCGGATCATTCTGGCTGACATTGCTTGCAATGGCTGCTGTTTGAACGCCGGATATGTCCATTGTCAGTCCTTCTTAATAAAATT
>JBHNNM010000228.1:0-4566 GCA_048563625.1 Gammaproteobacteria bacterium
GGAAAAACTGAATAATAGACCAAGAAAGAGTCTTAACTTTCTTACACCATTCCAGGCAATGCAGAAATCACTTACAAGAACGGGAAATTCATGCGTTGCACTTCAGAGTTGAATCCGCGAGAATTTAAAAATTGTTTTACATTGAATTGCTTAACTGAACTCACTTACTTCCCCCCAAACCAGCTGTCTAATCAGGCAGGCTGAACCTGTTATTTTTCTTCCAGATGAAGTCTGTACAGGTATTAATCGGCAATTATTATTTTTTCTTTACAGAAAACTCTTACCAGGAAAAGCTTCCTGGTTGGTTTTTTTAGTTAAGTATTAGTTTAATAATAGAAAAGAAGCGGGACTTATCAAGTTTATTGACTATTCTTCCGAAATTATAAGGCATAAATTAAGAAAAAATGTTTACAGATACGGTATTTAAATACTCTGTTGCAGACCCGCACAGAGATCAGTATAAAGAGGTTCATCCGGTTTCAGAAAGCCATGACGAATAGCAAAATCAATAATCACCAGGTTGCAGTTGGTTTTATATTCATCCGTTGTGGCCACAATATTAAGCACCCTGTCTACCGGCCAGAGGTAAAACTCTTCGGCTTCCCCATCGGTATTTTCCGGTACAAAAGAGGCATCAAGCTTTAAATCATAAATAAACAGGTTATCCTGCTGTAACTTCTGCCCAGCATCCATATTGTAGGTCACCATGGAAACCGGAACTGCAGTTTGGGCAATAGTTTCAGGCACCCCGGCTTCCTCACCGCATTCCTTAATCATAGTCTGTTCAATGGTATAGCCCGTGCCATGACCTCCGGCGACCAGATGATCCAGTTTGCCTGGAAACGTGGGCTTATTTCTGGAGCGTCGGGCTACCCATAAATACACTTCACCCTGTTTTTCCACCCAGGCATTAAGGTGAATACCGTATTTTTTTATACCCAGAATAGATGAGGCAGCCCGTTCAATAGTAAAAAAAGACGGATGATTGAAACCGGTATTGACATCATACTGCTCTCCTACCCAGGATGTGATAACACCGGATTTTAACCAGCTTTGGGCAATTTCATTAGCGGCTCTGGTGCGCAATTCAAAAGAATTAATATCCGGATGAAAAGTCAGCCCTTCCCGGCCATTAGAATCAGTAAACACCATTAAATGTTTAAAGGATTTAAACAGGTCTTTATTGTCTTTATGAACATAGCCCAGCAGGGTATTATCAATAAAAAAAGGCAGAAAATTCTGTTTATTAAACGCATTACAGAGCTTTATCCAGTTTAAAAATGCCTGGTTGCGTTCTTCCATCGATTGCTTGATAGTCTGTTCAGTATTTATTGCCATTCAGATAACCTGGATTAGCCCATAATTTAACCCTTGATTTAGAGAAAGCAAATCAATATAATGTCTGGTTTATAAAAAAGCAGTCTTACCGACTGCTTTTTTATTTTGAGCCGTTTATTTTAAAATTACAGATGGCCTGATAATAACTTAAACCATAAAAAGTCTAAACAAAAAAGTCGAATTTTAATGTCTGATCATATTATGAATACTTATGGCCGCCTGCCGGTCAGCTTTGTCAGAGGTGAAGGCTGTTATCTTTACGATAAACAGGATAACCGTTACCTGGATGCACTGACCGGTATTGCAGTCTGCGGCCTGGGACATGCACACCCTGAAGTCAGCAAGGCCATTTGTGAACAGGCTGCTACTTTAATGCATACCTCTAATTTATACGGCATTCCTAATCAGGAAAAGCTGGCTGATAAGCTCTGTGAGCTTGCTGCTATGGATAAGGTGTTTTTCTGTAATTCCGGTGCTGAGGCCAATGAAGCGGCAATTAAAATTGCCCGCCGCTACGGACATAACCGGGGCATTGCCCTGCCGACCATTATAGTTGCCAATAAAAGCTTTCATGGCCGTACCCTGTCCACTTTATCCGCCACCGGCAATACTAAAATTCAGGACGGTTTTGAACCCCTGGTTCCCGGCTTTGTTCATGTTGATTTTAACGATATGGATGCCATTAAAAGCGCCTGTAAAGATAATGATCAAATTGTGGCCATAATGGTTGAACCGGTGCAGGGTGAAGGTGGACTGGCAACCCCGCCGGAAAGCTATTTGCAGGAAATCAGAGCCTATTGCGATACCAATGACTACCTGATGATTCTGGATGAAATTCAGACCGGTGTCTGCCGTACTGGAAAATGGTTTGCCGGTCAGCACAGTAATATTGTTCCCGATGTAATGACCCTGGCCAAAGGCCTGGGTAATGGCTTTCCAATTGGCGCCTGCGTGGCAAAGGGAACAGCGGCAGAAACTCTGACACCTGGTACCCACGGCTCCACCTTTGGAGGCACACCACTGGCCTGTGCCGCAGCATTGGCCACTTTAGAGGTTATGGAAAAAAAACAGCTGGATCAGGCCGCTGCTGATCTTGGTCAGTATTTCCGACAGCAGTTCAGTGCCAGTTTAAGTGACTTAATAGCACAAAATAAGGTCACTGATATTCGCGGCAGGGGACTAATGATAGGCATAGAACTGGATCGACCCTGTACTGAACTGGTTAAACAGGCTCTGGATAAAAAACTATTAATTAATGTGACCGCAGACAAGGTGGTTCGCCTGTTGCCGGCCCTGATCACAACCCGTGAGCAGGCCGATGAAATTATAAGCATCGTCAGTGAATTAATTACTGACCTGGTGCATTCATAAATTAAAACCTGAGTCACTATTCATAACATTTTATAAACTGATTGACCAATAACCTGCCCGGCAGGAGAGAAACAATGACAACTGAAACTCAATTACGACATTTTCTGACCCTGATGGATTTTTCCAGTACCGATCTGAGAAAAATGACTGACCGTGCCATTGTTTTAAAACAGATGCAGAAAGCCGGTGAAATTTACGAACCTCTGAAAAACCGGATGCTGGGAATGATTTTTGAAAAATCCTCCACCCGCACCCGGGTATCGTTTGAAACCGGCATGCTGCAGTTCGGTGGCGGTGCTTTATTTCTGTCCCCCAGAGATACCCAGTTAGGCCGCGGTGAACCCATTGAAGACAGCGCCCGGGTGCTGTCACAAATGGTAGATATTATTATGATCCGTACCTTTGAACATGAAAAACTGGAAACCTTTACCCGGTATTCCTCAGTTCCGGTTATTAATGCGCTCACTGATATGTATCACCCCTGCCAGTTACTGGCTGATATGCAGTGCTACCAGGAACATCGCGGCAGTATTGAAGGTAAAACCGTAGCCTGGATCGGCGATGGTAATAATATGTGCCATTCCTATATTAATGCCGCCCGTCAATGGGGCTTTAAGCTGAATATTGCCTGTCCTGAAGGTTATGATCCGGTACAGAGTATTGTGGATGCCGCTGGCGATCAGGTAACCATTACCCGCAGTCCTATGGAAGCGGCTACAGGTGCCGACCTGGTCGTCACCGATGTCTGGACCTCTATGGGTCAGGAAGAAGAACAGGCCCGCAGGGAAAAAGCCTTTGATGGTTTTATTGTAGATGACAAACTCATGGCACAGGCCGATAAAGAAGCCCTGTTTATGCATTGTCTGCCCGCCCATCGGGGTGAAGAAGTCAGCGCTTCTGTTATTGACGGCTCACAAAGCGTAGTCTGGGATGAAGCCGGTAACCGTCTGCATGCTCAGAAAGCCCTGCTGGAGTTTATGATGGGTAAAACCCCGGAATAAATTTTTAGTTCAGAAACCGGGTAAAACTTATGAATTTCCTGCAGATACTGGACGCAATGGTACTGGCTTTTTTTATTAATACCCCTATACAAATTATAATTACCATTGGCCAGTGGCTGGTTATGGCACGATTTATTGCCCCGCCCGACCGAACCATAAAACATGCCCTGAGCTGTCTGGCCGCCACTTATATTACGGCCTGGTTTATAGCTCTACTGCTCTGGCTGTTCTGGCCACTTGACCCCGACCTGATCCTCTATAAAAACCGTATCAGCATCCCTGCGGTTATTGGCGAAGCCATTGCCATGCTGTACTGGATGAAACACTACAAATACATTTTCCGCAAAAAAATCGAACTAGGATCCCGCCCCACTCCTAAAACCTGAAACCTACCGCCTATAACCTGGTTAGCTATAGTCTGGGCACAGGATTAGACACCGGCTTTTTCCCAGCCAGTGCCAGCTTATCCGACTCATCCGGCATCTGCAGATAAAAACCATCTTCCTGCAAGGCCTGCCTTACTTTATTCACATCGGCCCGGGCCAGTTTCCGTTCATTATGCAGTTCCAGGGCCAGTTCCAGCTTGCCCAATACCTTTAACAGGGCTTCAGGCACATTAGAAAAATCATCCTGTTGAACAATTTAAAGATAGGAATCAGGCTTTTTTGATGCCCGGTAAATAAAAGTCTTCATCCTATCTCCTAAACTTTAGTCCGAATAATTTATGGGTTAAAACCTGATGTATCCCCACGAATTTATTAGAAAATTCGAGGTTTAAACAAGATCGACTTTCATGGTGAAATATGATCAAATTTGTTTCGACCAAAAAACAAATCAAAAGAACACCATGAAAGCC
>JBHNNM010000229.1:0-4532 GCA_048563625.1 Gammaproteobacteria bacterium
AACAGATATTAAAAAAATTATTTTTTTTTGTCAAGGCAAAATAAGTACAATCATTTTCTGATTGCCTGTTGTTTTTAGTGTTGCTCAAAAACAACATTTTTTACGATAAGTTTTGTAAAATTTTATTCGCTATTACTGCCCAGATGTATTCTTTTTCTGTTCTTTTATACGCCAAACGCGCCATATTCGACAGAAGGGTTTGAACTTTTTTGCGTTCATTTTTATTAGCCCATTTTCCGGCAAAACGATTTATAATTTCTGTAAACTGCTCAATTTCTGCACACAGCAGTTCTTTTTCTGTTATAAAGTCCAGTCCCCTCAGTCCGAAATGGGTGGTTAATACGGGCAGAAAGCTGGCCGTATAGTCAAGCATTTTTAAATTGGTTCCCGAACCGGACAGAATAGGGTTTACCGCCAGATCGGCATAGTGTAAACAGATATTTTTTTCCTCTTCTGATACTACGCCTAGGCTTCTCATATTAGTCGGCAGGGTCTGACAGACCGGGTGCTGGCAAACACTGCCTAGCACCAGAAAGTCAGCGTCCTGGCACTGCCCGGCAATAGCAATCAGGTATTCCATGGCCTCAATATTAGGCCCATGCCAGCTGCCCATAAACAGTACAATCAGGCGCTGGTGTTCTGCCGGTCTGATTGAGCGCTCTGCCGAAGCCCTGCGCATATCCACACCATTGGGCACAGTGAGCATTTTCTCCGGTGGCAGCCGGTACAACTCTATTAGCTGTAGTGTATCTTTATCACTACAGGTCAGGATTCTGTCACTGCGCTGACAGCATTGCTCTTCAATCTGACGGACTTTGTCGAGCCATGGCTGACTCTCCTGCTGTGTTTTTAAAATCACCCGCTTCATGTCCACTTCCACATCCTGTGCTTCATACCACAGCGGCCCCTGCCAGACTTCCATAATGGCCTTGAATAAAAAAGGGTGGCAGGCTATGACCCGATCGGCATTCTGACAGGTACCGGCCAGAACCTTCTTAAAATGCGGCGTCAGTTTATAGCCATCAATGCAGGCGATATCTGATACCGGTACCTGCAGCTGCTTTTGCAGTTGCTGCTCTTCATCTAACTGCTGCTGTGATTTGGCCACTCTGATCTCACGCATATTGGGCGCAATCAGTAGTTCCTGGTGTTGGATATCTGCTTTTTCGTTAGCTTTTTTCTGCATTTTATCCGGCTCTACCAAAGCCACTAGGGTAATATTGTGCTCCCTAGCCACTTCCCGGTAGAGATTGTACACCCGGCTTTGTCCGCCCCCCCGGGGTGGCCAGACAGAAAATGTCAGCACTACGACAATATTTTTACGGCCACTGTCAGATTTGTTCTGCACCGGTGAGATTAAGCGATTCTCAGTCTCGCTGACAATCTCACCAGATACACTGACTTGCGGTGCGCTTTCATCCAACAATAATTTCACAGTGTTTTCCCAGTTGATATGGGCCACTTTGTGCAGTGCATTGCGCCCCATTTGGCGGGTCTGCTCCGGGTTAGCCAGCAGACGCCGCATGGCCTCTGCCAGAGCCTTAGGTTCCGGTGCCACGCTGTAGCCGCTCACTCCATGTTCTACAAATTCATTCACTCCACCGGCATCGGTAGTGGTCAGCACCGCTTTAGCCGACTGCATGGCTTCAATAGTGATCAGGCCGTAGTCCTCATCGTAGGGAATAAAGGGCACAAATAAAGCGCCCGAGTATTGTTCAAGCACTTCGTTATCGGTAATACGACCCAAAAAACGGATACGGGGATCCTTAGAGGCCAGTTGCTGTAATCGCTCTGCGTCTGGCCCGGTACCGGCAATACGAAATTCCACATCAGCATCAGTCAGTAAAAACGCTTCTATAAGCAGGTGAATACGTTTAGGCTGATCCAGCCGGCTGATGGTAAAAATATAGGGGCGTTTATTCGCCTCTGTCTGAGAGAGACTGGTTTTAAATTGAGTAATATCCGAGGGGTGGTGAATGACCTGTACCGGGACGTTGGCCGGGAAATAATCCGCCCGCCCCGCCACATTATGGGATATGGTGCTAAATTTTTTTATCGCTGTGGTACTGAGGGCGATATTATCCAGATAGTGAATAATTTTACGGCTCAGGGGACCGGGAAATGCCAGCGATTGATGAGACAGTTCACCCTGATCTAGTAATTGTCTGACTCGCTGCCATTGCTGCCAGAAACGGAGTAAGTCCGCACGCCCGGGGCAAGGTTTATTAAGGAGCTCCATTAGAGGCTGTAATTGAGGCTCCAACGCCTGGATTTCCAATGGCAGACCGGTTAAAGGGTAGGTGTCGTATAAGCCCCGCAGCCGGTGCTGCAGATAACAATAATGCTCCGGATGGGCCACCATCCAGGCCGGATATTTGGATGAGATAACCCGGTCAAAATAACTTAAATCCAGCTCGCTGAAACGACGGTAACTGTCCATAAGCTCAACAAAGTTACTTTCCCGGGAGGGCAGCTTAATCAGTTCTGCTTCATGACGGGTGTACTGGTTAATGGCCTGTTGCAGCCCCCACCAGAATTTTTCCGCGCCACCAATGGTAAAAGGCACGGCACTGGGTGCGATAATGGCAATTTTCATGGTTTTAATTTATCTTCACTTTGTCTGTCAGATTAACTAAAAGTCAGGCTAATAAGTGATGAACGACCTTGTCCCATGCAATCTCTTTGGCCATATAAGTCTGCCGGCCATATTGCCCTATTTCCCGGGCACGTTGCGGATGCCGGTAAAGTTCATCGATAACGGTTGCAATTGCCCTAGGATCAGCCTCAAGCACATAACCATTGGCCTTATCCTCAATAAATTCCAGCGGCCCCCCTGAGTCTGTACAGGTGATGACCGGCTTGGCAGACAGCAGGCTTTCCAGGGTAATATAGCCATAATCTTCGTCAAAAGGGGCAAAAAAGACCGCCAGCGCACTGGCATAAAAAGCTAGCTTTTCTTTTTCTGTAATATAGCCGATGAGTTTTACCCGATCCTGTAACTGGTATTTGTCTATCAAGCTCTGATAAGCCTGTTTCTGCCCGCCCTCACCGGCAATAATAATTTTTAACGGGGTGGTTAAATAACGTGCAGCTTCAATTAACAGGCTCTGGCGCTTGAGTGTCTCTAAACGGCTGGGACAGAAAATATAGCCTTTCTGATGGTCATTATAAAAATGTTCAGCACCATAGGGCGGATGATATAAAGGGGTCGAAGTCAACTGGTTATACTGTAAAAGCCGCTGTGCTACTCGTTGGGAGTTAGCAAAGCGTTTGGTGATATTACCCAGCACCTGATTATCAAATGCTATCACCTGCTGACGAAACTGTTGTTGCTCTGCGCTGGCTGCAGGCTCATCAAACAACTCATAGACACTGCGATGTTGATGCATAATCCACACCCGATGATCATGATGCTGCACACCGTATGCGGGAAACTGCAGACTGATCAGTTTATCGATTTTGATACCATTGGGCTGATTCAGGTTCAGCTCCCGGCAGTGGCGCATCAATCTGACAATGTCTTCTTCAGGATTAAACCAGAACGGAAAGCGGATGACTTCCACCTGATGGCCATGATGTTGTAACTGGCTGATCAGTCCCTGGATATGATATTCCGCCCCTCCCGTCATAAATGGCACGGTATTGGCTGTAACTAGAACCTTCATCCGTGCTGCTCAGGCTTATAGGCTATAATGGCATAATCCTGGGGGCCGCATAAATGACCGTTGAGCCGTTCAGTCACCGGGTCGTGACCGGGAAGACGTACTTCTTCAGGATAAGGATGCAAACGTACAATTTCAACCTGACAGAAACCGGTATAATGAGCTAGAAACTGTACACTGGTTGGTGTTATCGGATTACGATGGGTTGGGTCATGGTAAAATGTATGGCTGCCCACCAGAATATTTTCCGGATTTGGAGTTTCAAAAATAATGAGTCCTCCGGGTTTAAGCACCCTGATACTTTCCTCAAACAGTGAAAGCAAACTGGCAAATGGAATGTGCTCAATAATATGAAATGCCGTGACAGCCAGTATGGAATCACTGCTTTGCTGTTTTAAATAACTGATAACATCCTGCTGAACTACGCTTAGCCCTTTATTGACACAATCCTGTACCATAACTTTGTTGAGATCGACGCCTTCAGCCTGCCAGCCCTGCTCATTAAGCAGCTCCAGCCATTCCCCCCGACCACAGCCCAGATCCATTAACCTGACTTCAGAATCGGGCAGTTCCAGGGTATCCCGGGCTTGCCGGATATAGGGCAGATAATTGGACAGGTTGGCTCTTATCTGTTCACGGCTGCCCCGGCAGGCGTCTTCGAAAGCAACATAGCAAGCATCCAGCTTGTCATTTTGATGTGCCTGCAATACCGGCTTAACCGGCTCTGGTTTATTATTGCCTCCGTCAGGATTATAAGTGGAGTCAATTAACTCCTGTAAAAAAGCATCCTGATTACGCTGCTGATAATTAAACTGCATTCGAACCTGGGCCAGATGATTTTGCAACTGCTGATTTTGTTCCTGAAGCTGC
>JBHNNM010000230.1:0-4525 GCA_048563625.1 Gammaproteobacteria bacterium
AGTGGGTGAGATGTTGATACTCATATTACCTATTGCTTATAAAACTGTCAGAAGCTTTATATTTCAACAGGTTTTGTGAGTATTAGCATCTTTCTTCACTCATCAGAGCGGAGAAGAGCCCTAATATAATATTTCCAGTCAGCAGCTGTTTCTGTATTGCCACATGCTGGATATCGGCATCATCACTTTGTCGATCAATTGCCGTTGGTGCTACCGTTAATAATGTGGCATAACTTTTATAAACAGCAGGGCGGCTGTAGACATAAGTGAGACTGATAGCCAGGCTGATCAGAAACACCAGTAAAAAAACCAGGAGTCTGCGGGAGCGGTACCAGGGGGAGTGTTAAGGCCAGTATTCTGGCTATACTGTTGGCCGGGAAACATATCAATCTGAGACTGAGTATTATTCATAATCTATAGGTGCTTATTATTCATCCTGAATCATAATAACGCCAAACACTATAGATATTGAACTATAAACGCTAACAACACAATAACAAGTTTCAAAAAGTATCAATATTTTGTATTGTCAGCCAGAAGCCTGATTATTTAGACATTAAAGCGGAAGTGCAGAACATCACCATCCTGAACGACATAGTCTTTGCCTTCTATACGCAGCTTGCCTTTTTCTTTGGCTCCGGCTTCGCCCTGATATTCAATAAAATCATCGTAGGCAATCACTTCTGCACGGATAAAGCCCCGTTCAAAATCAGTGTGAATGACGGCAGCGGCTTTAGGCGCTGTAGCGCCCACTGGAATAGTCCAGGCGCGGACTTCTTTTACTCCGGCAGTAAAATAGGTTTGCAGGTTAAGCAGTTTATAACCGGCCCGGATCACCCGGTTTAATCCCGGTTCTTCCAGCCCCAGATCGTCCAGGAATTCTTTAAGTTCTTCTTCGTCCAGTTCCACCATTTCGGCTTCAATGGCAGCGCATACACTGACCACCCCAGAACCTTCCCTGTCAGCATAAGCCTGAACCTGTTCCAGATAGGGGTTGTTTTCAAAACCGTCTTCATTGACATTGGCAATGTAAACCGTGGGTTTTAAGGTCAGTAATTGCAGATCGCGGATTTCTTTTTTCTCATCATCACTGAGATCCAAGGTTCTTGCCGTTTCACCTTTTTCCAGATGATCTTTGATCTTTTCCAGCAGGTTTTTTCGGGCCAGAGCTTCTTTATTGCCGCTTTTGGAATTTTTGACAGCTTTAAGGTGGGCTTTTTCCACACTTTCAAGATCCGCCAGAGTCAGTTCGGTATTGATAATTTCTATATCATCAATGGGATCAATTTTACCGGAGACATGTACGATATCATCATTTTCAAAACTGCGTACCACATGAGCAATGGCATCGGTTTCGCGGATATTGGCCAGGAATTTATTGCCCAGTCCTTCACCTTTTGAAGCGCCTTCCACCAGGCCGGCAATATCGACAAATTCCATAGAAGTCGGGACTATCCGTTCCGGTTTAACAATATCGGCCAGGGCATTAAGACGCGGATCCGGCATGGGTACTATACCCACATTAGGTTCTATGGTACAGAACGGGTAGTTTTCGGCCTGCATTCCTGCTTTGGTCAAGGCATTGAAAAGAGTTGATTTACCTACATTAGGCAGGCCAACGATTCCACATTTAAATCCCATGTTTTATCTCTTTTTTTTGCCCTCACCCTAGCCCTCTCCCGGGGGGAGAGGGAATAGAAAGCAAGGGACTGAATTAGTTATTTTGCATGCAGCTGATTCATGGCTTTTTGCATATCACCGCTGATAATCAGCTTCAGAGCATCCATTGTTTTATCAATTGCTGATTCTATCAGCTGTTTTTCACTGGCCGGCGTTTTGCCCAGTACATAACCAACCACCTGTTCCTTAGAACCGGGGTGCCCGATCCCCAGGCGCAGGCGATAAAAATCTTTACTGCCTAACTGGTTAATAGTATCACGTAAGCCATTATGCCCGCCATGACCACCACCCTGCTTTAACCTGACCGTACCGGGCGACAGATCCAGTTCATCATGCACAACCAGGATCTGTTCCGGTTTGATTTTATAAAACTGCGCCAGCCGTGCTATGGACTGACCACTGCGGTTCATAAAATTCATAGGCTTAATTAACCATACGCTATCAGCACCCAGACTGACTTTGGCTGCTTCAGCAAAAAACTTGCTTTCTTTTTTCAGGGATAAATTGTATTGATACACTAAATGATCAATAAACCAGAAGCCGGCATTATGGCGGGTATTTTCGTATTCGTTACCGGGGTTACCCAAGCCTGCAATGATCTGAATTGTATTATTAGGCATGGTAATAAGATTTTGGTATGAGAAAGACTGCCAGATGCTTTGTTATAAAGCACCTGGCAGTGTTAGACATCAGCGGAAGCTTATTCTTCTTAGCTTTCGTCAGCTGCAGCAGCAGCTTCTTCTTCGCCTGCTTCGTCAACTTTATCACCGCGTGGTGTATGAATAGAAGCAATCGCCTGGTCGTGGCCTTCGCCCTGAGACATGGCAACACTGGTAACACCTTCAGGCAGTTTCAGATCAGTGATGTGAATGGATTCACCTGTGTCCAGATCAATCATATCGACTTCAATATATTCTGGTAAATCTTTTGCCAGACAGGCAACTTCAATTTCTGTCATCAGGTGAGCAATCAGACCACCGGCTTTAACACCAGCACAATCTTCTTCATTAATAAAATGCAGAGGCACATTTACATGCAGGGACTGGGTAGCATCAAAACGCTGAAAGTCAGCGTGCATGATCTGAACTTTAGCCGGGTGACGTTGCAAGTCCTTGATAATGACTTTTTCGGTTTCACCGTCTTTGATTTCGATTTTCAGAATGTGAGAGAAGAACGCTTCGTCTTCTACCGAATGCAGAATGTCATCATGTCTGATGGCCAGCATAGTCGGCTCTTTGTTCGCACCATAGATAATTGCAGGCACCTTACCGGCATGACGCAGGCGGCGGCTCGCACCCTTCCCTGTGTCAGCTCGAAGTTCTGCAGCAAGAGTAAATGTTGCACTCATGTTGTTTCTCCAAAATTAAAAAATAAAAAGCCAGCGATGTAAGTGGATTTATGGCCATTTACATCGCTGACTGTAGATCCTGTCATCGCGACCAATGACAGGGCGGTAATGGGATTATTCCCATAATTTGTTCCCTCACCCCAGCCCTCGCCCTGAGAGAGAGGGAGTGTAAGGATAAAGAATCCTCTCCCTCTGTGGGGATGGATTAAGGATGAAGATTAATTAGTCCATATAGAGCGAACTGACCGATTCTTCACGGTTAATGCGCATCATGGTTTCGCCTAAAATCATGGCGCTGCTTAGCTGACGGATTTTAGTGCATTTTTCAGCTTCCGGTTTCAGCGGAATAGTGTCTGTAACCACCAAGTGATCCACTTCCGAAGCATTGAGGTTATCAATGGCCGGGCCGGATAATACCGGGTGGGTAATATAAGCCATAACCTTGGATGCTCCGTGCTCTTTCAGAGCGGCAGCGGCTTTACACAGGGTACCAGCAGTATCCACCAGATCATCAACCAGCAGACAGGAACGTCCTTCAACGTCCCCAATAATATTCATTACTTTGGCCACATTAGCCTTGGGACGGCGTTTATCAATAATCGCCAGATCCGCATCATCCAAGCGCTTGGCCAGTGCTCTGGCACGAACCACACCACCGACATCCGGTGACACCACCATCAGGTCAGGGTATTTCTGACGCCAGATTTCACCCAGTAAAATAGGTGAGGCATACACATTATCCACTGGTATATCAAAAAAGCCCTGGATCTGATCGGCATGTAAATCAACGGTCAGTACCCGGTTGATTCCGACACCAGAAATCATATTGGCCACCACCTTGGCGGTAATGGCCACCCTGGCTGAGCGCGGCCGCCGATCTTGGCGGGCATAACCAAAATACGGCACTACTGCAGTAATACGTCGTGCTGATGCCCTGCGTATGGCATCACCCATGACCATCAGTTCCATCAGGTGATCATTGGCAGGCTGACAGGTTGGCTGGACAATAAATACGTCTTTTCCACGTACATTCTCCATCAGTTCAACCATGATTTCACTGTCACTGAACTTATCGACATAAGCCTTACCCAAAGGTATGTTCAGATGCCTGCAAATATCTTTTGCCAGTTTCGGGTTCGCATTTCCCGAAAAAACCATCATGTCTGAGTCGGACACCGTCTGTTCCTCAGTGGAAATTAAGTTGCAGTTATTGTAGCAAATTTAATCTTAAAAGCCTTTAGCTCATGAAAAAAAGCCTTAATTTAAAACGCTTTTTGTATTCGTTTCTGGTATTTCAGTGGGGTTATTTATTAAGTTGAGAAGCCTTTAGCCTATGTATAACAAGCCTTTAGCCTGTATGGCCTTAGCAGACCCTAGCCAACAAAAAATTTGTCCGTTAAATTTTCTGTTCTTAAAGAAGTGGCTGGGCCGGCAGGATTCGAACCTGCGCATACCAGGATCAAAACCTGGTGCCTTACCGCTTGGCGACGGCCCAAC
>JBHNNM010000231.1:0-4514 GCA_048563625.1 Gammaproteobacteria bacterium
TGGGTGAGATGTTGATACTCATATTACCTATTGCTTATAAAACTGTCAGAAGCTTTATATTTCAACAGGTTTTGTGAGTATTAGCATCTTTCTTCACTCATCAGAGCGGAGAAGAGCCTTTAACTTATTGATCCTAACACTTTTTAATAAAATTGGAAGTAGGAAAAACTGTAAACTTTTATTTATGTGAGCTTGTTTATATCTGTTCGGTCAGAACACTTTAAATCTAAAGATTAAGTTAAGACACTTCTTTCTTTGTTCCGGTAATGCGGATCCAGTCACCTTCCTGCTCAATTCCATCCAGTTCAAACCATTTTTTATAGCAGGAGGCGACTTTATCAGCCTGTTCTGTCAGGATCCCGGACAGTACAATATGGCCTCCGGGCAGGACATGAGCGGCCAGCATAGAAGAGAGTTCCATTAAGGGAGTCGCCAGGATATTGGCCAGCAGGAGGGGGCATTGCAGATCAGGGTGTTTTTTATTAAATTCGTTAACGGACAGAGTTTCAATCTGGTTCTGTACCTGGTTTTTTTCTGCATTAGCCTGGGTGGCAATCAGAGCCTGTGGATCCAGATCAACCGCATAGACCCGTTGTGAACCCAGCAGGCTGGCAGCAATGCCCAGAATGCCGGAACCGCAGCCGTAATCAATGACATCAACCGGTTGATGAAAATATTGATCCAGCCATTTCAGGCACAGGGAAGTGGTGGGGTGGGTGCCGGTGCCAAATGCCATGCCGGGATCCAGCATAATATTGACGGCATCGGGCTGGGGTGGTTTATGCCAGCTGGGGCAGATCCACAGGCGTTCTCCGAAGGGCATGGGTTTAAAATTATCCATCCATTCACGGATCCAGTCCTTGTCTTCCAGTGGATTAAGGGTGTAATTGGGAAGGGAGCCGAAGCCCTGTTCTATGCTTTTAAGTACGGCATCCATATCGGCATCGGCTTCAAACAGGCCGCTCAGCAGCAGTTCTTTCCACAGGGGAGTTGCCGGGAGGTGGCTCAAAGATAGGTTCATCATGGGCATCCTGCATAGTCACGGCTGCAGCGCCTGCCTGGGTCAGTAACTCAGACAGTTGCTCGCTATTACTATGAGTTGCTTCAAGGGTCACCTGCAGCCAGGGCATTGGGCAGTGGTTTATTAAAAAAACCGGGCCTACAGGCCCAGTTTTTTCTCAAGATAATGAATATTGGTACCGCCGGC
This sequence comes from Gammaproteobacteria bacterium, assembly GCA_048563625.1. Taxonomy (GTDB): domain Bacteria; phylum Pseudomonadota; class Gammaproteobacteria; order GRL18; family GRL18; genus JANELJ01. The sequence goes on from JBHNNM010000231.1 coordinate 1,208, forward strand.
TTTAAAGGCATTGTCAGAAATAATGTCCTTTTGCAGATCGATATTGGTTTTAATACCGGCGATGACCATTTCATTGAGCGCCGTGTCCATACGGGCAATAGCAATATCACGGGTATTGCCGTAAGTAATTAGCTTGCCGATCATGGAGTCATAATACGGTGGTACCGTATAACCGCTGTAAATATGAGAATCGACCCGTACACCGGGGCCGCCCGGAGCATGATAGGTTTCAATGGGGCCTGGAGACGGCATAAAGGTTTTTGAATCCTCGGCATTAATACGGCATTCAATGGCATGGCCTGATATTTTGATGTCCGTCTGGGTAAAGCTCAGAGGCAGGCCGGCGGCGACCCTTAACTGTTCCCGTACCAGATCCACACCGGTAATAAATTCGGTTACCGGATGTTCGACCTGTAGACGGGTGTTCATTTCAATAAAGTAGAATTCACCGTTTTCGTATAAAAATTCAAAGGTACCGGCGCCGCGGTAACCAATTTGACGACAGGCTTCAGCACAGCGCGAACCGATAAAATTACGGACTTCATCGGTAATGCCTGGAGCCGGGGCTTCTTCGACGACTTTCTGGTGGCGTCGCTGCATGGAGCAGTCACGTTCTCCCAGATGTACAGCATTGCCGTGTTCATCAGCAATAACCTGGATTTCGACATGGCGCGGTGTTTCCAGGTATTTTTCCATATACACTTCATCATTGCCGAAAGCGGCTCCCGCTTCGGTTTTGGTCAGGGAAATGGCATTAAGCAGTGCGGCTTCAGAGCGCACCACCCGCATGCCACGACCGCCGCCGCCGCCGGAGGCTTTGACAATAACCGGGTAACCGATTTCACGGCCGATACGCATGTTTTCATCGAGGTCATCCCCTAAAGCACCGTTAGATCCGGGTACTGTCGGTACTCCGGCCTTGATCATGGCTTTAATGGCTTCGACCTTGTCACCCATGGTACGGATGGATTCGGGACGCGGGCCGATAAAGACAAAGCCGCTTTGTTCAACACGCTCGGCAAAATCTGCGTTTTCTGACAGAAAACCATAGCCGGGGTGAATGGCTTCAGAATCCGTTACTTCAGCCGCGCTGATCAGGGCTGGAATATTCAGGTAGCTGTCTGTTGACGGTGCCGGGCCGATACAGACCGATTCATCCGCCAGGATCACGTGCTTGAGGTTTCTGTCTGCCTCTGAATGAACCGCAACGGTTTTAATACCTAATTCACGGCAGGCACGCTGGATACGCAGTGCTATTTCTCCGCGATTGGCAATTACTATCTTCTCAAACATCTGAGGGTTCCATGTGTATAAATTGGGTTGTTACAGGGCCGCCTCAGTGTGACGACCGGATTAACAAACAGGATCTGGGGTGTTTCTGATATTGAACAGAGTTATTCAATAATACAGATGGTTTGTCCGTATTCCAGCGGTTCGCCGTTTTCAACGCAGATGGACTTAACGGTACCACTGACGTCGGCTTCAATCTGGTTAAGCAGCTTCATTGCTTCAATAATACAGATAGTATCGCCTTTGTTTACATGCTGACCGACTTCAATAAAGGGCGCTGCACCGGGTGACGGGGCGCTGTAGTATGTACCGACCATAGGGGCTTTAACTTCATGACAGGTGGGCGCTTCAGCAACGGCCGGAGCCGGTATTTCAGCGGCTGCCGGTGCTGCCGGGGCAGGTGCCTGCATCATGGCGGGTGCCGGGCTGTGACGGGAAATACGTACCGATTCTTCACCTTCGTGTATTTCAATTTCCGCAACTCCGGATTCGTCCAGCAGTTCAATGAGTTTCTTAATTTTACGGATGTCCATAACTTAAACCTTGGTTTAATATGTTGAGTCTATGAGGCTAATAGCTAATTTAAAAGCAGTATCAGCCCCTGTTTATCAGGTTTGTTCTGCCAGATGGGCAAAAGCATACTGTAAAGCCAGTTCATACCCTTTCGGCCCGAGGCCGCTGATCACGCCAATAGCTATATCAGAGAAAAAAGACTGGTGGCGAAAAGCCTCTCTTTTATAGACATTGGACAGGTGCAGTTCAATAAAGGGGATACTGACACCCAGCAGCGCATCTCTTAAAGCCACACTGGTGTGGGTAAAGGCGGCCGGGTTAATAATAATAAAATCGGTACCATTGTTATAAGCCTTATGAATAGCATTAATCAGTTCAGATTCTGCATTGCTTTGCAGGCATTCAAGTTTATGCCCCGCAGTCTGAGCCTGTTGGGTTAAAGTACTATTGATATCATCCAGAGACTGGTGGCCGTAATGAGCTGGTTCCCGGGTACCTAAAAGATTTAGGTTTGGACCATTTAATACGAGTATTTTAGCCATCTCAAAAAACCTGAAGACTTATAAAATGAGAATGGACGTTAATTCTTGCCACGATCTTGCTTACTTTTGATGCTATATGATAGCTATTCGTATTATCCATAAGAATCTTTTCAAAACAGGCCTGAAACAGGGCGATTATCGCAACAATCTATCCAAATTTTCAATTATTGTGCAATATAAGCCTGCTTTTGTCTAGTGAAAATAGTAAATTTATGTAAACTCACCCTGTTCACAACAAATACCGGCATAATGACAGCAAAATTAGTAAATAACGAAGAAATAATTTAAGGGTTTACCCGCATTAGAGCAATGGTTTAATAATACTGAGCAATTTTGAACGGGTCATTAAGCCGCCGGCCCGATAACGGATAATGCCTTTTTTATCAATAATAATGGTATAGGGCAGGGCACCGGTATGATTACCGTATTGATAGGAAATTTTCATGGCGCTGTTTTCACCCACCAGAACAGGGTAGGGTACTTTAAACTGCTTAACAAATTCGGCTACTTTACGGCGGTCATCTGTGCCGACCCCGACAATAACCAGCCCCTGATCAAGGTATTGCTGATAAACGGCTGCAAAATCCGGTATTTCCTGCCGACAGGGAGGACACCAGGTGGCCCAGAAGTTAAGTACCACCACCTTGTCATTCCACTGAGAAAAATTCTGGATATTGCCCTGTAAATTAGGCAGGCTGAAATTTTGCCGTTTAAGAACATGGCTTTTGCTGATAACTTCTGTCTCTACAGTGTCTTTACTGGAAAAGGCGCTGTAGGCCAGCCACATTCCGCCAAGTATAAGTACTAGGGCAAAAGCAAAAACAGGTTTATTCATAATGTAGATTGGTTGTTCTCCGCTTTAATGAGTGAGATTTTGTCCAAAATAGAACATGCTCTGCTCATCAGGAATGGAGGTTTGCCTGATTTTTAGTTTAAAATATTCGGTATCCCGAATCCCTCTG
>JBHNNM010000232.1:0-4504 GCA_048563625.1 Gammaproteobacteria bacterium
AAGGCGTTTTGAAGATTTGTTATAAAAACAACTTCAAAACAGCTGGTTACAAACAAATTGTTAAAGAACGTGTGAGCGAAACAGGGTACTCAAGGGTCGGCTGTCGCTCTAAACTTTAGATATTTAAATGTTATTGGCTAATAAATCAACTCTATATTGAACAAAAGCCAACTATTTTACTTGGTTTTTATTCTTCTTCAGAAATGCTGTCACGATGAGAGATAATTTTATCTACCAGACCATAGTCAACGGCTTCCTGAGCACTGAGGAAATTATCCCTGTCCGTATCCTGAGCAATAATGTCCAGATCCTGGCCGGTATGATCCGCCATGATCTGATTTAATTTGTCTTTTAAGGTCAGAATTTCTCTGGCATGAATTTCAATATCCGATGCCTGGCCCTGAAAACCGCCTAAAGGCTGGTGAATCATCATTCGGGAGTTGGGCAGACAAAAACGTTTACCATGAGCACCACCAGTCAGTAATAAAGCCCCCATACTGGCCGCCTGACCAATACACATGGTGCTGACGTCTGGTTTGATAAACTGCATAGTGTCATAAATGGACATACCGGCAGTCACAGAACCACCGGGGGAATTAATATACAGGTGGATATCCTTATCCGGATTTTCAGATTCAAGAAATAATAACTGCGCTACAATCAGGTTAGCCATATGGTCTTCAACCTGTCCGACCAGAAAAATCACCCGTTCTTTTAATAATCTGGAATAAATATCAAAAGAACGCTCCCCTCTTGCTGTCTGCTCAATAACCATAGGCACCAGACCCAGGTTATCTGCCTGTACAGCACCTGCTGTGATTTTATTGTTTAGCATTAAATTATTATCCTTCGTTTTATTGATATCTTAAATACTGGTAATTTAGCCTGTTTATTCAGCGCCATCAGCTTCTTTATCTTTTTCAGGATTCATGAACTCAGTAAAAGACAGTGATTTTTCTTCCACCTTAGCCTGATCACAGGCCCTGTCAACTACCATTTCTTCCAGTACAAATGACTCGATTTCAGCCAGTTTGTCCTTGTTGGACATATAGTAATTAATAACTTCCTGTGGGTTTTCATAAGTAGCCGCCAGTTCTGCAACTTTTTGCCTTACTTTTTCAGGATCAGCCTTGATTTCATTGGCTTTAACGATTTCCGCCAGTACCAGACCTAAAGTAACCCGTTTTTTGGCCTGATCTTCAAAAAGATGAGTGGGTAAATCCGCTTCATCACTGCCCTGCATCTGATACTGCTGCTGCATCTGTTTAGCCATATTAACGGCTTCTTCCTGAACCAGTGCTGAAGGTACTGTAATATCATGCACCTCAAGAATGGTATCCATAATCTGATTTTTCAGCTTACCGGATATAGCCTTATCCAGCTCAAGCTGCATATTCTTTTTAACTTCTTCACGGAAGGCTTCTTCTCCACCTTCAGTAATACCAAATTTGGCAAAAAATTCATCATTCAGTTCAGGCAGAGAAGATTCATTAACCGCTTTAACCTTAACCTCAAACTGAACATCCTTGCCCGCCACATCGGCATAATGATAATCTTCAGGGAATTTCAGGTTCAGAGTAATTTCATCACCGGCTTTAGCACCTTTAAGGCCTTCTTCAAAACCTTCAATCATCTGTGCCTGACCTAATACGATGGGCACATCTTTACCTTCATTACCGTTAAAGCCTTCACCATCGATAGTACCAACAAAATCAACGACAACCTGGTCGCCTTCTTCAGCAGCACGGTCAACTTCATTAAAGACCTGGTTCTGTTTGCGAATATTCTCAATAGTCGCATCAATATCTGCATCGGTAATTTCTACATTGGCTTTTTCAAAGGTCTGCTCAGACAGTGAAGCCACTTCAATTTCAGGATAAACCTCAAATGTTGCCTTATAACGGATAACATCTTTATTATCTTCATCAACCAGGTCAATTTTAGGCTGACCGGCAGGGTTGATTTTTTCCTGGGCAATGGCTTCAAAATAGCTTTTCTGTAATTTCTCATTCAAAACTTCAGCTTCAACCTGAGCACCAAAACGTTTTTTCACAACCGAAACAGGGATTTTACCAGGACGAAAGCCATTAATTTTGACGGTTTTTGTCAGAGATTGTAAACGAGTTTTAACTTCTCCATCGATATCTGCTGTTGGAAATTCAACAGTCATTTCTCTTTCCAAACCTTCTTTTGGTTCTACTGAAACCTGCATTTTCTATCCTCGTTACAATCTAATAAATTTTTTAAAAAATATCACTGCCAAAAATGATGGACGCTGAAACCACAGCGGTTCACGGCAGATGATAAGCTATATAGGGTTAAACTCGGCATTATACAAGATAATTGGGCTAATGATTAATACTTTTTGTGATGATATTACAGAATTGTTGTTATTTCTATTTTACGGGAAATTTTTTACAGAAAACATATGTAGAAAACATTTACAGAAAATAAATGGTGCGGATGGAGAGACTCGAACTCTCACGCCTCTCGGCACCAGAACCTAAATCTGGCGTGTATACCAATTTCACCACATCCGCAGGAATAATCAGAGAATCAGAAAGATATTTAATAAGGATATGGGGTGAACGAAGGGGATCGAACCCTCGACCGCAGGAGCCACAATCCTGAGCTCTACCAACTGAGCTACGCTCACCACAATTATTAGTTTTCTGATAGTTAGTTTTTGATTCTGGATTAAATCAGGAATTAAGTTAGCTTCAAGATTGCTTTTATGGCAAAAGCGGCTTTCTTTACTAATAACACTAACAACCCTTACGATCCCGCTTGGGCAAATATGGTACGCCCGGCAGGACTCGAACCTACTACCCTCGGCTTAGAAGGCCGATGCTCTATCCAGATGAGCTACGGGCGCAGAATCTATAACTGGTCATATAAAACATACTGCCAGAAATATTCTAAATTTGGTCGGGGTAGAGAGATTCGAACTCCCGACATCTTGCTCCCAAAGCAAGCGCGCTACCAGACTGCGCTATACCCCGAATAATGTTGGCAAATCATTTAATAAATCAATGATGACTTGCTATGCATTAAGTGGTGCGTATGTTAATAAGTTTATGCAGTCAATGCAAGTATTTTTTGTAAAATTTTACTCACAGAAGGCTCTAATAATATAGACAATTTAAACCACTCTTTTTTTTAAGCTGAATTTTGTAATATTTTTACTTTAACCTTTCTTTTTTAGGTAAAATAGCTGCACAAAATTTTATAACTCCTTGTATCTTATTTTATAGCAAGGTACAAGCAATATTAAAAAGACCCATTCTATGACTGCAAAGATAATTGACGGTAAGGGCATTGCCGGCCAGATTAAAGAAGAGCTTAAACAACGAGTTGAAAGCCGTAAACAGAAAGGTTTACGGGTTCCGGGACTGGCGGTTATAAAGGTCGGTAATGACCCGGCTTCTGAAGTATATGTACGCAATAAGCGCAATGCCTGTGAGCAGGTCGGCATTCATTCAGTGGCCCATGATCTGGATGAACAGACTACCCAGGAAGAAATTCTGTCCCTTATTGATGCCTTAAATGAAGATGAAACCATTGACGGTATACTGGTACAGTTACCTGTTCCTGAGCATATTAATCCGGAAACCATTATTGAGCGGATTAATCCCGATAAGGATGTAGATGGTTTTCACCCCTACAATGTCGGTCGTCTGGCTTTGCGGGTACCGCTATTACGCCCCTGTACACCACGCGGGATTATGACCCTGCTGGAAAAAACACTGTCTGAGGCCGGACTTGATATCAGGGGACAGAATGTCTGCATTGTCGGAGCCTCGAATATTGTGGGACGTCCCATGGGGCTGGAACTGCTGCTGGCAGGCTGTACGGTAACCACCTGCCACCGATTCACCAGAGACCTGGAAAAACACGTTCAACAGGCGGATATCCTGGTTGTGGCCGTGGGCAAACCGGGTATTGTGGATAGTAGCTGGATCAACAAAGACTGTATTGTTATTGATGTCGGGATTAACCGGCTTGATAATGGCAACCTGGTAGGTGATGTTGATTTTGACAGTGCCAGTGCGTGTGCGGCTTATATTACTCCGGTGCCTGGCGGAGTCGGGCCTATGACGGTGGCGACTTTATTGCAGAATACGGTGGATGCGGCGGAGGAACATGGGTGAAGGAAAACAGGGTTAAGGGTTAAGTGCTAAGGGTTAAGGAAAAGCTGGGAGCGTTCAGCATTCAGCGTTCAGCGTTCAGAAAGAGCTTAAAGCGTTGAGAAAGAGCCTGGAGGGTTTGTGGTCACTTGTCTATTCTAAAGTTTAAAGTGTTGTAACTTATTTAGTATAACTCAGAACACCGTAGAGTGACTGGCTGCAGGTACTGTGTTTACGGGGTTTATGAAAACATGGATGTGATCTGTCAACACTTTTCCGGACAGTTTTTTAAGGAGGGTGTAAAAATAACTGTGTAAACGCTCATTGCGGTGGTTTAAGTCAGCAGTGGTTAAATGAACAAACCTGAAATACCACCT
>JBHNNM010000233.1:0-4491 GCA_048563625.1 Gammaproteobacteria bacterium
GGGTGAGAGATGATAGCAAAGGTCCTTCGCTTATTGATTTCATTAATAAAATCTTGGTTTGCCATGTATAAATTCTTTTAGTTTGTACACGGATTTGTACACACTTTTGGAAGTACTCTCTTTTCAGTTCTTCGCTTGTCAAATCCGTCGTGTTAATCGTAATTGGCCGCTATTTTCGCTGATCTTGACTTTATAAGCAATCAATGGTTATCTAATCTGTTACCATTTACTCTCAGCGTGCGCCAATGCTCAGTTGTAGCTGTTTGCAATCGTTGCTTCTTCAGCTCATGGACAACTGTGGCTAAACCACAAATTCCTTCGCTACCAAAAATCGATGATAGCTTGTCGTACTACACCAATGATGGTGCAGTTGCCGTTGATCGGTATTGCAGGGTATTGGGGATTCAAAGGTTTTAGGTACTTCTGTTCACCGTCAATGACCAACTGCTTAAAGGTTGCTTCTTTCGAATCATCCAAACGCGCAACAACCAATGAACCTGAAGAGTAAGGTAACTCAGGATCAACAACGATCACTGCCCCCTCAGGTATGGATTTTTTCCCGCTTGGATTTTCCATACTGTCGCCTTTTACGCGAAGTGCGAAACAACCCTCATGTGCTTTCCCAGTGACTTCACGCCACTCTTCAGCATCTTCATGGGCAAATCCCTCCGCTATTTCAGTCCAATCACCGGCCTGAACCCAGTTAATGAGAGGAATTCTTCCCTTAATGTCAGGCCCAACTTCTACATTACCGACCCCCAAGCCAATCTCGCCATCACCTGTAGCGAGCCAATGAGGATTCACGCGAAGCGCGTCCGCGATCTGCATGGTGTAACGAGACCTAGTCGATTTACCAGAGCAAATCTGGCTGATCGACTGTTGTTTGATACCAATGCGACGAGCCAACTCAGACTGAGTCACCCCAGTAAGCTGCAAGGCATGGTTTAGTCGTTCGGATAAAGTTTTCATAAGCCCGCATTCTACAAATAAAACTGTAGCCTTTCAACAATTTTAACCGTTGACTAGCCTACAGTTTATACTGTAACATTCAATCTTGTAACAGTTATTATTGTAACAGGAGACGGTATGGAAGTGTTCAACACGACACAAAAACATCTCCGCTGTGCCATTGACTTGGTCGGCGGGCAATCAGCATTAGCACGAGCCATCAACTCAAAACAGCAAAACGTCTGGTTTTGGTTGAATAAATCAGGGCGTGTTCCCGCTGAATTCGTTTTACCAATCGAACAAGCTACGCAAGGACAGGTAACCCGATCTCAGCTAAGACCGGATATCTATCCCGAAGTCCAAAGCGAGCTGAAAGCCAGTAACCAGTAGGATTAAGGGCAAGTAATGGTCAGCATTTTACGTAAACACAGAAGCGAGTACCTCCATGCGTGATTATGGCAAGGTCTATACCCGCTTTTGGCTAAAGCAAAACGTTTTGTCCTGGAGTGACTCTGCGAAGTTGCTAGGACTGTATTTGCTTACATGCCCACATTGTAATTTGCTTGGCTGCTTTCGGTTGCCGATTGGTTACGTTGCTTCTGACTTGAACTGGGATGATCAACAGGTTGCCAAGGCTCTAAATGAGTTAGAACAAGATCAGTTCCTGATTCGTTGCGAGGAATCCGGTTGGACTTTGATTCGGAGCTTTCTGAAGCACAACCCAATCGAAAACCCAAACCAAGGTAAGGCAGCCTTTCGGTTGTTTAAAGATGTACCTGCCGACTTCGTTGGTATGGCATCGCTTTTGAAATCTCTTGCCGCTTTTCAAGCTCGGCTCCCAGAAGAATTTTCATCATTGTTTATGCCTGATGGCAACCCGGTAAGGGACTCTCAACGGTCGGATGACTCTGAGAGAAGCAATAAACCAACAGTTAAAACTGTTAACCAGATACAGTTTGAAGACTTCTGGGATGTACAAATACGCAAAGAAAAAAAAGCGAAAGCCAAAGAAGAATGGCTACGCATGGGTCTCAATGAAGACCATGAACTCGCCTTGGAAGTGCTAACACGCTGGAAAGAGCAACGAGACAACCGATTGCAGTATCAAGATCGGACTTAAGACCCCTATGCCACATAACTGGCTTTTAAACCGGCAATGGGAAGACGAGTACGTTCGCATTGATGAAGTACAGCAATCATCGACGAGCCTAAAGGGCAGCAATCACCAATTGAATATTGAAGAAAGCAATCGCCGCATTGCTGAAAGCTGGGCCGGACCGGGTATTCGGGAGGTTCGTTCAAGTGCAGGAGGTTGATAAACGCGAGTTTGCTGAAGTTTGGGGAGCTGCTTGGGCCATGTATGGCAAAAGCGTATCACCGCAATTGCTATCCATAGCATTTGAAGCCCTTCGTGCTTATAGCATTGAAGAAGTGCGAATCGGTCTGACTCGGCATATTCAATCACCGGATACTGGGCAATTTTTTCCAAAGCCCGCTGACGTCGTCAAGCATATCGATGGCAACTCGGGTTCAAGAGCCATGGTTGCTTGGAACAAAGTTGACAAGGCTGTTCGTCAGGTTGGCGCTTGGACATCAGTGATGTTTGACGATGCACTTATCCACCGCGTGATTTCAGACATGGGGGGATGGGTTGAACTCTGCAAAGTTGATGACAGGGAATACCCCTTTAAGCAAAAAGAGTTTTTAACACGCTACCAGGCTTACTTGCTGCGGGACGAAGTGGGTGAATACCCAAGGCTATTACAGGGTATTGCAGACCATCAGACCAGCAAAAAGGATTTGATATGCAAGCGCCGGTTGCCGTGGGCGACTGGTAAAAAGCAGCACAAGTTTATACGAGAGGCATCACCGACTTTAGCTCAGTGCCTTTGAAAAGAATAAGCCCGAAAGCCATTCAGGCGCTTCTCGGAAATCAATTAGAGGACAAAAATGAAAACGATTAAAGCAAAAACCATTGCCCTAGTGATAGCCATGTCCGCAAGCACTTCAGTCTATGCGTTTCCTGGCTATCAGTGGGAAAAAGCAGCACAAAGCGTTGGAATTGAACCAGTTATGCTCTACGCCGTTGCCTTGGCTGAGTCGGCCTCACATCGAGGTCTCAACATGACCAGTCCATGGCCATACGCAATTCGCAATGGTTCAAATGCAACCTACGCCAAATCTCAGACAGAAGCGGAACAACGGTTAAACCAGGCTCTGCAAGAGAGTGAAAAATACCAGCTCGATATTGGCCTTATGCAAATCAATTTGCATTGGCATGGGCATCGGGTGAGCTCACCGGCGGAACTGCTAGACCCCATCACCAACCTTACGGTCGGCTCAAGTATTTTGGCCGAAGCAATCAAGTCTTCACCAAACGATTTAGAGCTTGGCATAGGCCGCTATCACAGTTGGAACGAAGAGCGTGCACGCTGGTATGGACAAAGAGTGCTTTCTATTTATCGCAATATTTTACATGAACTGGAGGTCCGTCAATGACAACCAATCAACAAGACTTCTATCAATTAAACTTGGCGTACTTACACGCAGCACGAGAATTAGCGCGAATTGATCCGCAAGAGGCTGTCTTGCGCTTTGGACTTACACGCGATGTGGTTGATGCTCTGATTAATGCTGGTGTTGACGACCTGCAACGAGTGGCGACCTCATCATTCATGCTGTTTCAACCAAGGGGTAATCAAAGCCAACTGATTGAGATGGTGAAGAGCAAAGGCACAGGTATCCCAAGAATCGCTTATTTATTATCAACCCTAAACAACAAGGGGGATGCATGATTGATAACCTGTCCAAAAGTGAGCTGTTTACCCGAGCCTCGCTGCTTATTAAATACGGATTTCGAACAACCATTATCGCGCTCGATACTGGTTTGCCAATCCACATTATCCGAAGGCTTCACAAAGAAGTGACAGGCAAGTCACCTTGTCCTGGTCAATTGCCAGAGTCTGATGCCATCGTAAAAAGCAGAAGAGCATTAGTTGAAGGCTCCCTGCTGATGGCGCTTTATGTCAATATTGGTGATGATAATGTCTACAAGCAATTAAATATTGATGCTTTGATGAAGGCTTACGATGCGTACTTGGTTGTAAGAGAAGAAGCAGATCTTCCAGCTGAGATCCCCTGGAAAAAACTGACCATCAATGAAGGTTGGGTTCTAGCTCGTGATTTAAGATCACAGCTTGCATCCTTACACCGGTGTCGATGCGGTAGTCTGTATTTGACGGTATCTCAACAGCGCATTCAGCTTAAATGTCCTGTCTGTGAGATTATGGCCGAACAAACCACTAGAGCACTTTTTGAGAACTAACATGCTGATGCATGATTTGATTGTGCACCGCCCGTGCACTTTGAGAGTACTAAGAAGATGACAAACTTACTTAAATCTTTACCAGCACGCTGCTGGTTTATATCACTGGGGCTTTTTCTGGCAACTTTGGCTGCGGCTCATTTTTTTCCTTCAGAAATATTAACGGCATCTGCCAAGTTAGCGACTTTGCTATTTCTGATTTGTACCATCGTTTTTTT
>JBHNNM010000234.1:0-2024 GCA_048563625.1 Gammaproteobacteria bacterium
GTTTTTTCATGATCTCCCACTCATCGGGATCCAGCTTGCCCGGTTTAAGCAGGATTTTATCCGGCACGCCCACTTTGCCGATATCATGCAGAGGTGCCGATTTAAACAGCAGCTCAATCATGTCATGGCTAAGATAATTACGAAACGCCGGATGATCGGCAAGGTACTCGGTCAGGGTGCGTACATAGTGTTGTGTTCTGCGGATATGGTTACCGGTTTCGTTATCCCGAGTTTCCGCCAAGGAGGCCAGACAATAGATAGCCACATCCTGGGTACGATCAATTTCCCGAGTTCTCTGCTTGACTTCCAGTTCCAGCATTTTGGCCTGATTTTCCAGTATTTTGCGTGCTTTGGCCAGTAACAGGTGATTTTTTACCCGGCTTTTGACAATGGGTGGACTCATGGGTTTGGCGATATAATCTACAGCACCCAGCTCAAAGCCCCGGACTTCATCATCCACTTCACTTTTAACGGTCAGAAAAATAACCGGGATATCCGCACTTCGAGGATCGGCTTTCAGCTTCCGGCAGACTTCATAACCGTCCATTTCAGGCATCATAATGTCCAGTAGGACCAGATCCGGCGGTGTGCCCTAGGCTCGTTTTAACGCAGTGGCACCGTCTTTGGCCACGCTAACCCTGTAGTTTTCTTCCTGCAGCAGATTAACCAGAACATCAATATAAAAGTTTTCGTCATCTACCACTAATATTCTTGATGGTTCCTGTTTCATTTGTTTTATCCTTGTTCAAATTTCAGAGACCGCAACAGCTCCATTGCTGCATCAAAATCATAATTTTCAATTGCGGACAGCATCTGTCTGATAAGCATCAGCTCAGACTCAGACAGATAATTCTGCATAAGGTGCAGAATTTTTTGGCAGTCTTGCGGGATGCCTGATCCCCCTCCAGCAGCAGTTTCTGAAGTTGTTTATTCAGCGCTTGCAGTTCTGCACGCACTTCTGGTGTAAGCGATTTAATCTCTGCCGATGTTCCACTATTTGCTTGTTTATTGTTATTAGAAGACTGTGATGACTGTTCCAGGTTATGCAACGCAGTAAAAACAAGTCTGGCCTGCCGGCAGAATTTATCTGACAGCTCCTGGTAAACGTTTTTATTAGCACCTGTTCTAATGGCTTTTTCCAGTCCCATAGCCGTGGCCTGCAGATCCCGGGCACCAATATTACCGGCTACCCCCTGAATAGTATGCACCTGTCTGCGGGCGGCTTCAATATTATTATTCAGTATAAACTGCCGGGTCTTTTCACAGGCTTCCTGGTGAAACTGTAAAAAATCATTGAGCAGGTGGATAAATAATTTTTTATTACCGCCGACCCGCTTCAGTCCCCAGGCTAAATCAATACTCGGTATATTATCAGGCAAATTAATGTCTGCCGGTACATCAGCACTTGCTGCATGTAAAGTTTCATAACTTTTCAGCCAGTTACTGAGCATCTGTAGTAAAACATCCGGGTCTATGGGCTTGGACAGGTAATCGTTCATACCAGCCTGCAGACAGGCTTCCCTGTCTCCGTCCATGGCATGAGCCGTCATGGCAATAATAGGGGTATATTGATACGATTTAATCTGTCGTAATTGCCGGGTAGCCTCAAGACCATCCATAACCGGCATCTGCACATCCATAAGGATCAGATCAAAATCGGTACCGCCGACCAGTTCAAGCGCCTGCTCACCATTGTCTGCAATGGCGACCAGTAACCCGTAACTCTCTAATAATTCCCGTGCAACCTGCTGGTTGATTTTATTGTCTTCAACCAGCAGAACCTTGCCTTTTAAGCGCTTAACCGGTTTGCGCAGCGCTTTTTTCGACGCCTTAACCAGTTCATTATTACTTTGTGGCTTCTCCTCTGGCGGCAGTACCTGCTGTTTTTCAAACATCAGTGAAAAAGAAAAAGTACTGCCTTTTCCCGGCTGACTTTCCACTCTGAGCTGACCGCCCATTAAAGCCACCAGCTGAAAGGAAATGCTTAAACCAAGTCCTGTTCCCCCATACTGGCGACTGATGGA
>JBHNNM010000234.1:2124-4476 GCA_048563625.1 Gammaproteobacteria bacterium
AAGAAAAAGTACTGCCTTTTCCCGGCTGACTTTCCACTCTGAGCTGACCGCCCATTAAAGCCACCAGCTGAAAGGAAATGCTTAAACCAAGTCCTGTTCCCCCATACTGGCGACTGATGGAGTTATCTGCCTGAATAAACGGCTCAAACAGTTTGTCCAGCTTTTCGGGTTCAATACCAATACCGGTATCAGAAACGGCAAAATGGAGGGTTATATGATTATCATCCTGCTTACCGGACTGGTTCTTATCTGCAGACTGAACAGTGGTGATATTAACCACAACTTCACCCTGTTCAGTAAATTTAATGGCATTCTGCACCAGGTTTAGCAACACCTGACCCAGACGCAGGGGATCTCCCAGCAGATTAACCGGCACATCCGCAGCTTTTTTAAACCTCACAGACAGATTTTTTCAGCCGCCTTTAATGAAACCAGGTTGTCGATATGCTGTAGTACTTCATCCAGATTAAACGTGGTTTTTTCTATAATGAGTTTACCGGCTTCAATTTTTGAAATATCCAGAATATCATTAAAAATGCCAGTAGATTATGGGCAGAAATATCAATTTTACGGATATAATCCAGCTGTTTTTGCGTGAGTTCCGTCATTAACACCAGATGAGTCATACCAATAATAGCGTTCATGGGGGTGCGGATCTCATGACTCATATTGGCAAGAAAATTACTCTTAAAACGACTGGCCAGTTCAGATGCTTCCTTGGCCTGTTTTAATTCTTCCTCCATTTTTATCCGATCGGACAGATCAACAAATACACCCAGGTTGGCTTCCCTATTTGCCACAGAAACCCTTACTGCAGAAAACAGCCCTTTTAATACTTTGTTTCGAGTGGTTTGAAAATATATCTGCTGGTTTTTAATTCTTTTATGCTGACTGAGCATTTGAATAACAGATTTTCTTTGTTCCGGCTCATAGTAAAAATGGGTGATATTCTGTCCTACTACCGTGTCTTCACTTTCCATAAGATCTTCGGCAAAGCTATTGGCTCGGATAATAGTACCATTATCATCAGTCATCATAATGGCTAGGGGTACAGTATTAATAATTTGATTCAGCTGTTCTTCACTGCGCTGCAGGGCGGTATTTTTCTGTCGAAAATAGATAATCCAGGAAAAACTGAGCAGTAATAACAGCCCGGAAATAATAATGGTATTGCGGATAGTGCTGTAATCTACTTCTATATCATATTTTACGGTTAACCATTTATGCCGAATACGGGCAATATCTTCTGCACTTAAGGCCTTGAGATATTTATTAAGTATGCTCACCAGTTCCGGCCAGTCTTTTCTGACGCCCATTCTAAGATCCATGGCATAGGGTGTAGTACCGCCCACCTTAACATTACTTATGCCAAACTTATTAAGCAGATAACTGCTGGTAGTCAGATTAGCGATATAAGCATCAATTTTACCCAGTGCCACCTGATCCAGACCATCTTTGTTATTTTTTACCGTAACCAGTCTGATTTCAGGGTGATCCCTGTGCACTAATTCACGGGTAGCATAGGATTCTTCAATGCCAACTTTTTTGCCGTGCAAATCCTGCAGTGTAGTGGTGTGAATCCTGTCCCGATTCACAAAAATTACTGTCGAAAAATTAAGATAAGGGCGGGTAAAATTCAGATATTTTTCCCTTGCCGGCGTTTTAAGCACCGCTGGAAGCAGATCAAGGCGATGCTCTCTGGCCTGCTGTATCACCTGCTCCCAGTTCAAATGGGTATCAACCAAAATATTGACATCAAATGCCTGTGAAAATAATTTTATAAAATCTGAAGACAGCCCGCTGTACTGGCCTTTATGATCGACAAACTCCACCGGCGGCCACTGCCTGTCTATCCCCAGACGAATATCGGGATGCTGTTTTAACCAGCTGTATTCTGCTTCTGTCAGTTTAATCCTTAATTTAAGATCTTCTGCTTTAGAGGCAAAGCCAAGCCATTTTTTAAATATCGTTTTTCTCTGTGCTTCAGTTATCCTGGACAGAGCCTTATTAATGATCCCCACCAGCGGTTGCCAGGCATTGTCTTTATACACAGCAAAGCGTTGTCTGGACGGTTTTAGGCCGGCCTGCCCGCTGATATTCAGGTTAGCAATCTGATATTCATTAATTAACCACTCAACCACAACCCCGTTACCAATATAGGCATCAGCCTGTCCCCAGGAAACAGCATTAATGGCATCCAGTGTAGAAGGGAGTAATTTCAGCCTGATATTGGGGGCTCTTCTCCGCTCTGATGAGTGAAGAAAGATGCTAATACTCACAAAACCTGTTGAAATATAAAGCTTCTGACAGTTTTATAAGCAATAGGTAATATGAGTATCAACATCTCACCCA
>JBHNNM010000235.1:0-4469 GCA_048563625.1 Gammaproteobacteria bacterium
CTATTTAGAAAGCCCAGTATTTCGCCGCGTTGTAAAGTAAAGCTGATATTATCAACGGCCACAATATGATCATGGCGTTCTTCAATACCATGTTTACCCGGATAAAAACGGGACAGGTGACTGACTTCAATAAGAACTTCGTTGTTCATTTAAGGTGGTAATTATCCTGTAGGTGTTATTATTATCCGGATAAAAACCATATTCTAGCATAGTTTAATAATGCACGTTTAGGCATGGTTATTAAAGCACTGTATTTTAGTATTATTACTCATTAAAATGTTTTAGGAATAATTAACCTAACTACTCAATCAGGGCCGGTTTATACTTTGGTTAAAATATGTTCAACTTTAAATTTATAACTTCTGAGTATCCATTGACTCTGCTTCTTGATGAAGTTTCGGCAGCAGGGATGCTGCCGAAAAGCCTCCATGGACGGATTCACGGCGTCTTCAGCAAGGAGTACGGTCAATGGATACGGTATTTGCGTCTAACTGAGAATAATTAAAAGTATACTCACGCCCTGACTATACAATAAGCTTTAAATAATAATGGTGAGAAACTAATTTGTCTGCAAGTCATTCCAGATCACAAACCCGGCGAATTTTAGGTGTAGATACCGGCGGTACATTTACGGATTTTGTATATTACCAGCAGAGCTGTTTAACAATTCATAAAGTCCTGTCTACTCCCCATGCCCCCGAACAGGCCATTTTACAGGGCATTACTGAAATGGGACTGAATAATAACCTGGACGGCCTGTCTATTGTGCATGGCTCTACAGTCGCCACTAATGCGGTACTGGAAAAAAAAGGGGTTAAAACACTTTATATTAGCAATAAAGGTCTGGCGGATGTTCTGACTATTGGTCGGCAGGCGCGTAAAGAGCTCTATAATCTGACACCGGAACCCGTGGTGCCGCCGGTTCCCCGGGAACTCTGTTTTGAAGTCAGCAGCCGGGTGGATGCTCAGGGTAATATTCTGCAGTTACTGGATCATTCAGAGCTGGAAGCGTTAAAGGCCTTTATTGAGCAGCACCAGCCCGATGCTGTGGCGATTAACCTGTTATTTTCCTTTTTAAATAATGAGGATGAGTGCCGGATTGAGGGTTATCTTAAGTTACATTTTCCGGATCTTTTTATCTCCCGCTCCTCTGATGTTCTGCCAGAATATAAAGAATATGAACGGGGTATCGCCACCTGCCTTAATGCCTGGGTTGGTCCCCTGGTGCAGGGCTATCTGCAGCGTCTGGAAACCCGTACTAAACCTGCTGTACTGACTGTTATGCAAAGTTCAGGCGGCACTATTGCGGCCTCAGGAGCAGCAGAGCATGCCGTACGTATGCTGTTATCCGGGCCTGCCGGTGGGCTGGCCGGGGCCAAATTTATTGCTGAGACTGTCTCGGCGTTCTCTGATGATAAATCTGATGCTAAACAAAGTACCCGCCTGTTGACCTTTGATATGGGGGGAACATCTACTGATGTGGCATTAATTGAAGGCGAACTGCAGTTAACTAATGAGGGTCATATCGGTGATTACCCTGTGGCCGTATCAATGGTGGATATGCATACTATTGGCGCTGGTGGCGGCTCGATTGCCCGGGTGGATGACGGCGGTATACTGCAGGTGGGGCCGGAATCCGCTGGAGCCAGTCCGGGGCCGGCCTGTTACGGCAAGGGCGGAACACAGGCTACGGTAACCGATGCCAACCTGGTGCTGGGGCGCCTGTCTTCTGCTGATTTTCTCGGCGGCAGTATGTCGCTGGATATCGATGCGTCTGAAAAAGTGATCGGTGATCTGGCAGAACAACTGGGCTGGACAGAAAAAGATGCCCTGCAGCAAACAGCGCTGGGCATCCTGCAGGTGGCTAATGAGCATATGAGCGGGGCTTTAAGGGTGATGTCAATTCAACGCGGCGTTGATCCTAAAAATCTGACGCTGGTGCCTTTTGGCGGCGCCGGTGCGTTACATGTCTGTGCGCTGGCTGAAAATCTGCAAATGACACAGGCTCTGGTGCCGGTCTATGCGGGTGTGTTATCCGCTTTTGGAATGGTGGTGGCACCGCGTAGCAGGGAGTTATCCCATACCATTAATATGGTTCCGGAGCGTTCACAGGAGGCAGAAATTAATCAGCAACTACATAAGCTAGAACAAAAAGGGCGCGAAGAATTGATAGCGGAAGGTGTTGCCCCGGAGAAGATTAATATCCAGGCATCTGTTGATTTGCGTTACCTGGGGCAGTCTTATACCCTGAATGTTGTCTGGCAGAATTTGGAGCAGGCATTAGCTGACTTTCATAAACTGCATCAGAAACGTTACGGCCATCAGCATCAGCAGCCCGTGGAACTGGTTAATGTACGTATTAAGGCCAGTGCTAGGCCGGTTCCCGTGCAGTTACCGGAATTAGAACCATCTCTTGCTGCACCTGAAGCCATTGCACACCGCTCTGTTTACGGTGTAGAACAGCCCGTGCCGGTTTTTCAGAGAGAAACCCTGCTGACCGGTCAGCAAATTAAAGGTCCTGCCCTGATAGTGGAACAGGTTTCTACTACCTGGCTGGCCCCTTACTGGCATTGTATGGTCGATAAAGTGGGTAATCTGAAACTGAACAGGGAATAATTAAATAATGTATTCACTGGTTTATTATATTCCGCCTGAGGATCATGAACGGATTAAACAGGCCTTATTTTCCTAGGGGCCGGCAAAGTCGGAAACTATGATCAGGCCTGCTGGCAGGTACTGGGAACCGGTCAGTTCAGACCACTTGCAGGCAGGCAAACAGGCCAGACTGGAACAGCTTGAGGAATACCGGGTAGATATGGTCTGTGATGATGAACATATCAAAAAAGTGGTAGAAACACTGCTGAAGGAACACCCTTATGAGCAACCGGCCTGGCAGGTTTGTCGGGTTCTGGCGCTTGAAGAGTTATAAGTTCGGTCTGTAAAAAGGCAAAAAAAAGCCCTGTACCGTTATTACGGACAGGGCTTTTTTTAAGCGAGTATCGGCGAACTTGTTAAATAGACATTTTAGCTAATTAAAACGAACGGCCTTGAGCCAGATTATTTGATTTTGGCTTCTTTATACATAACATGCTTGCGAACAACCGGATCGTACTTTTTCATTTCCAGCTTTTCAGGCATGGTGCGCTTGTTTTTGGTCGTTGTATAGTAATGACCGGTACCTTCTGAAGATACTAATTTAATTTTATCACGCATGGTATTCTCCTAGACCTTTTCGCCTCTGGCACGCATTTCGGCCAGAACTGTATCGATGCCGCGCTTGTCAATGGTACGCATACCGCTGGCTGTAACACGTAATTTTATAAAACGGTTTTCACTTTCAACCCAGAAACGATGGGTATGAAGGTTAGGTAAAAAACGGCGTTTAACTTTGTTGTTGGCATGAGAAACATGGTTTCCCGTAACAGGACGCTTGCCTGTAACCTGACATACCTTAGACATTGATGCTCTCCAATAAATCGCTTAAATCTTAACTATCAATTAAAAAGACCAACTAAAAAGACAAAATATTCTACTTTCTGGTCTTTTTGCAACACAGGCCGTTGAAATTGTAACGACTTGCGCGAATAAGAGGCAAGATTTTACGCAATATTGCCCTAAGAGGCAAGTTTTTTATTGGAAAAATTAAAAAATCCGCTATCTGTGGGCAGTTATGCTTATACAGTCAGAATAGTCTTTATTAAATTAACAAAATAACTATGGTGCAATCTCTGTTTTTGGTTTATCTTAAGACAAAAATAAAAATATTAAAAAACCAGAAAGGAAGGTCAATGAAATTATTAAAAACATCGCTTTTAGGGGGCGCAGCACTGGTATTGCTGGCTAATACAATGTCAGTACAGGCGCGGGTTATTGTGCATGATTTACGTGGTGAGGAGGCAACGACTTATCAGTATCCCATGAACCCGGGTAAGTATTATACTCAGCATTATCGTCCGAAAAGCCTGCCGGTACCGGTAGTTACCAGTAAGTCACCGGTAATATTGCTGGAAGAATCTATAAATAAGGTGATTGATTTTCTGTCCACGCCCCAGCCGGCTTCGCTGGAGCAGATCACTGACTTTCTTAACCGGGAAATAGCCCCGCATTTTGATTTTGAATATATGGCCCGCTGGGTAGCAGGACGTTATTACAAAACCATGAATCCGCAACAGCAAAAGCAGTTTACCCAGATTTTCAAGGAACTGTTTATTACTACCTTTGTACAGAAATTAAGTAATTTCCGTAATTATCCGCCCGTGGTAGAGAACTTCCGCTCTCGTCGTACCAGTGAGAATGAAGCTATGGCCTCAGCCAGGATTCTGCAAGAAGACGGCACGGTTGTACATGCAGACTTTAAGTTTCTGAAAACCAGAAACGGCTGGAAAGTAGTGGATGTACGGGCCAATGGTGTCAGTGCACTGTTTTATTACAGACACTTTTTTGAAGAACAGATCCGCCGTCAACGACAG
>JBHNNM010000236.1:0-4462 GCA_048563625.1 Gammaproteobacteria bacterium
AATATAAGTTAATATAACAATATTTTTTAAACTAAGGAATTTAATGCAGGTTCAATTTATTGATACGCCGGAGGCTTTAAGCCAGATTTGCAAAACCTTTTCTGACAGTAACTTTCTGGCTGTGGATACGGAATTCGAACGGCAGACCACCTATTATCCTAAACTGGCTCTGGTGCAGATCTGTGACGGCAAGCAACTGGCTTTAATTGACCCGCTCGCACTTAAAGATTTAACACCTTTAATGAATCTGCTGTATCAGCCGGAAATAATCAAGGTTTTTCATTCTGACCGCCAGGATCTGGAAATTTTTTATTTCCTGCAGGGTTCTGTACCGGAAAACATTTTTGATACCCAGATTGCGGCAGCCCTGTCTGGTTTTGGTGAACAAATCGGTTATGCCAATTTGGTAAAACAACTGCTTAATATTGAACTGGACAAATCCCAGACCCGCACTGACTGGTTAAAACGTCCCTTAACACAGAAACAGCTCACTTATGCTGCCGATGATGTTCGCCACCTGGCTGAACTCTATCCTATTCAGAAACAGCAACTGGAGCAACAGGGTCGATTACAATGGCTCAGGGATGATTTTGATTTTCTCTCCAGCAGTTCAACCTATGCCCCTTCGCCCCAAACCATCTGGCGTAAAATTCGAGGTATTAACCGCTTAAAAAAACAGCAATTAGCTATTATCCAGAAACTCACCGCCTGGCGTGAACAACAGGCTATTGAGCGTAACCGTCCCCCTCGCCGGATCCTCAGTGATGAAGCCCTGATTGCCTTATCCGTCAATGCACCGGCCACTCAGGAGGAATTGTATCAGAACTACAAATTGAACAGGAGCTTTTTGAATCATCATGCTGCAGCCTTAATTAAACTGATCAAGGAAGGTTTACAGACACCGGATCAGGACTGTCCGGTGCTGCCCAGTTACCAGAAGCTCAGCTAGGATGAGGAAGCCCTGGCAGATTGCCTGATGGCAGTGCTGCATATGTCAGCCCGGGATAATCAGATCAGCCCCGCCTGAGACTGGTCAGCCCGCTGAACACTCTACAGAACACGGAAAATAACCAGCCAGAGATGGAAGGCTTAAATGGAAATCAATAAGCTTAATAGTATTCAGCAGTTCTTTACCCTGATTGGCTGTGATTTTCAGTGTTATGACATTGGAAGAAATATCCGCCCCCTAGATAAACAGGAACTGGCTAAATTTGAACAGACTCAGCTCCCCTGCCCTACGCCTTTTTTACAGCATACCTGGCTGGCCATACTGTTCTGGCCCGTAAATAATGCCGGTAATACTGACAGCCAGCACTCGCCTGCAGCTCCTTTTGTCTGGTTTATAAAATTACCCCTGGATGAACAGGCTCGTCTGAATCTGGCTGCCAGGGATGACTTTTTAAAGCGTTTATATGATGCCTTAAAACCAGTACCTGCTCGTCATTAAAAACTCCGATAAAAGTCAGCTGAATACTCTGGAAAGTGCCATGAAGGATAACCCTTATGGTTTTCAGCCCAAACCAGAGCAAATGGCGAATTTCCATGCCCTGGCACAAAACCACCTCAGACTGCCACCCTCACATTACTATGAGCCTGCACAGGCCTGGTTTGCCGGAGACAACCAGTTTAGCCACTGGGAGGAACTGGGATTTCAGGGACTGGCGGATTTTGCCGCCCGGCTGGATGAAAGCTATCCACAAGGTACTGCTGAAAGCACAGCACCGCTAAGCAATGAGCAATTATTAATTGATGCGCTTGCCCAAATGCCTGTACCGCCATTTCTGGCATTAAGCCACTGCCTGGAAAATCACCCCATATCGGCTACCTTAAGCCAGGCTATTTATCAACGGGCTGAGTATGAATTAACACATAATACAGATCCACAGTCACTGGCTTCATTTTGTGCTGCGGCAATTCGTGCCACCTCACAGAGCCAGTCAGCTCACCAGCCTGCCCGGTTTATACTGCAGATAGTGGAATCACCTGCCGGCAGGGATATTGAAGTACTGGCTGCCGTTTCCGGCCGCTGCTGGCAAAGTCTGAAACAATACGAGGTATTAATGCCCTGGCTTGAAGTACTGGTTAAAACCGAACATGGACAGGGTGCGTTTAATGCCATGCTCGCTAACTTAATGTTTATCCCCGGTATGCGTGAGCCAGTTCTGCAGGCCTTCCGCTCACCGGAGCGTTCCGGGCAGTTAAGCCAGGCCATTAGTGCCTTTTTCAGCTCCCTGAAACAGACCGGAGGTCATTTATGACTGCAGATTCCACCGAACTGGCTGATGATTACTCCAAGCTGGATCCTAATACTATTATTGATGCCGTGGAAAGCCTGGGCTATCTCTCTGATGCCCGGGTACTGGCGCTGAACAGTTATGAAAACCGGGTATACCAGGTCGGCATAGAAGATTCTGTACCGCTGATTGCAAAATTCTATCGCCCCCATCGATGGAGTGATCAGCAGATCCTGGAAGAACATCAGTTTTCCACAGAACTGGCTGAACTGGATATTCCTGTTATTCCGCCCTTATACCTGAAGCAGGCTGATACAAGGCAAACCGACAGCCTGTTTTATTTTTCCGGCTAGCGTTTTTCCCTTTATCAGCGCCATGGTGGACGGGCACCGGAACTGACCAACCTGGATCATCTGTATCGACTGGGCAAGTTTATGGGCCGCATTCATGCCGTTGGTAAAAGCCGGCCATTTCAGCATCGCCCTACCCCGTCTATAGATTCGTTTATTATTCGCCCCCGCCAGTATATTCTGGACAATAATTTTCTACCGGACTTATATATACCCTCGTATAAAGCCATTGTAGCTGATATTTTAGAGCACGTTGAAAGCAAATACACTCAGTGCCAGCCGGATATTATCCGCCTGCACGGTGACTGCCACCCCGGCAATATTTTATGGACGGATGACGGCCCCCATTTTGTGGACTTTGATGATAGCCGTAACGGCCCGGCCATACAGGACTTATGGATGCTACTTTCCGGGGAACCTCATGAACAGGAAATACAGTTAAGGGAAGTGCTGGAAGGTTATGAAGAATTCTATGATTTTAACCCGGCGGAACTGAACCTGATTGAAGCCCTGCGAAGTATGCGTATTATTCACTATGCCGGCTGGCTGGCCAAACGCTGGAATGATCCGGCCTTTCCCAAAGCCTTTCCCTGGTTTAATACCGAAACCTTCTGGGGTGAACATATCCTGCAGCTCAAGGAACAGCTGGCCGCACTGCAGAACCCGCCCCTGCAGGTTTATCCTCAGTAACGTGCCTGGAGCTACCCTGTTTCAGACCCGATAGGCATCCATATCTACACCTTTAGGCTGTTTTCCAGCGATATTGACAAAGCCCTTGTAACGACTGTCGCCATCGCTGCTGAATTCAAACTCATAGGTACGGCAAAACTGCATATAGCCTTTTGGATGACGGCATAAACGCAGCTTTATAACATCCAGGGTATCATCCAGAAACTGCAGATTCATACGCTTACAGACCGCTTTTGCTTCCCGATAAGCGACTTCATAAGCACTGACTGAATTCCACCAGTACCAGATAACTACCACTATTAAAAAAAATATGATATAATCTACCATTAATTCCTCGGAAATACAAAATTTTGCTTGCATCAGCATGAAACGCAAGCTATTCTTAATCATGATAAAACATTTTAAAAAAAGGGAATCGTTATGGCGATAAAAAAACTTCTTGCTATGTCAGCTATTGGTTTAACAATGGGCATTATGTCTGCAACAGCCACTGCTGAAGGTGATGGTTTTGTAGAGGACTATGTAACCAATTCATATGGTGGAGTCTGGAAAAACAGTTACGGCGAATGCTGGCGTGACCGTTTCAAGGCCACTGATGTAAAACTGGAAGAATGTGGCTATGAAAAAGCCATGGGTGTTTCTGAAATTGTTGTTAAAAACGACATGAAAGAAGTGGTTGTTACTGACAACCCACCAAAATGCCCAGATGTTATTGTACTGAAAGACCTGCACTTTGACTTTGATAGCGCAGTTGTCAAAGATATTGATAAAGAAAAACTGGCCGCCGCACGCGACTTTATCCTTGCAGAACTGCCTGAAGGCTGTCACCGTACTGAAACCGTTGAAGTTATCGGTCATACTGACAGCACCGGTCCTGAAGAATATAACCAGAAACTGTCTGAGCGTCGTGCCCAGGCCGTTGTTGATTACCTGAAATCTATTGGTGCTACTGCTGACTTTGTTGTTATTGGTAAAGGTGAAAGCGAGCCTGTTGCTGATAATTCAACTAAAGAAGGTCGTGCTCAGAACCGTCGTGTAGTTATCGATATCAATACTGCTAAATAATTTTTTATTATAAAAACTTAGTTTTAGAAGTATGGTTTAAAAAAAAGCTGTAACAGTTTTCGACAGTGTAAATTAAACTGTGTATCCGCTCTTATTTAAATATAAGGAGCCAACTGCTCCTCA
>JBHNNM010000237.1:0-4459 GCA_048563625.1 Gammaproteobacteria bacterium
ACTCATATTACCTATTGCTTATAAAACTGTCAGAAGCTTTATATTTCAACAGGTTTTGTGAGTATTAGCATCTTTCTTCACTCATCAGAGCGGAGAAGAGCCTAAAGACATACCTATGAATTCTTATTAACTAAAGCATAGCAGTTAACACTTAAAAATTCTAATAAGTTACTTATTAAATCAATGGAAAAAACCAGCCATCCATATCGTATTGAAGTTTCCAGCCGGGCCAAATATATGCGCCTGCGTGTTTCCCTGCATAAAGGGGTTGTGGTAGTGGTTCCCCGTAAGATGACTAACAGGCAGATTCAGACCTGGGTACCTGATTTTGTTAAGGAACAGCAGTCCTGGATTGATTCGGTACTGGAAAAGTTACAGGCTGAACAGGCACAAAATCCGCTACTGAAAGATTGCGAACTGCCAGAAAATATTGCATTGTCTGCTCTGGATCAGAATTTCAGTGTCAGCTATCAACAGGATTATGATACTGAAAATTTAAGCCTGACTCATGCCAGTGACTTTGATCTTCAGATTAGAGGACGTATAAACAATAACCGGCAGGTTTTTCAGTTGTTTGAACTGTTTTTTAAGGATTATGCCTATGAGTTTTTGAAGCTTCGTCTGGATATGTACAGTGAGCAGTTTAATCTGCCTTATCAGCGCCTGACAGTACGGGCACAGAAAACTCGCTGGGGAAGCTGTTCGGCAAAGAAAAACATTAACCTGAATTACCGGCTGATTTTTTTACCGGAACATTTAATGAATTATGTGCTGCTGCATGAACTGGCTCATATTCGGCACATGAATCATTCAAAACAGTTCTGGACTTTACTGGAAAGTATGGCCCCGGATGCCAGAGTGCAGGACCGGCAGTTAAATAAGGCTGCCCGGCAACTGCCGCAGTGGCTGTCGTTTAATTACTGAGGGTATTAGCGAGGCTGGTTGCCGGAGTAGAAGGGGGCTTTACTTGCCCCACATATTACGGGTAATGAGCCAGACAATCAGGGTAATGCCCAGAGCACCACCCATAAAAATTAAGGTATGCAGTTCAAAATAATTAAAAAAGCTCTGACTCAGCCTGCTGATAAAACCCAGGCTGTCTGGCGAGTCATTCTTAATAATGCCTATTGTACCCATCACCAATAACAGCAGAGGTACAGGTAATAGAAATACAGCCAGTTTCTCCAGCATATGCCGGATAGCCGGTGACAGTTTAAACCCTGAT
This sequence comes from Gammaproteobacteria bacterium, assembly GCA_048563625.1. GTDB lineage: Bacteria > Pseudomonadota > Gammaproteobacteria > GRL18 > GRL18 > JANELJ01. The sequence goes on from JBHNNM010000237.1 coordinate 1,226, forward strand.
ATGGGTTTTATTTTAAAAGGTGTTTTCTGTATATCCATCATGTTTATCCGTCCCCTGAATAAAGTCCTGTTTCTTTCTGTTAGCGAGTATTAGTTGCTGTAAATTTTTATACTGTTTGAATATATAGTGATATTAACAAATAGTTATGACAGCAGCATGACAAGCATTCTATAGTGTTGGTTGTATGTAAACTCAATGTTTTTACTTCAAATAACCTAGTAAAATACTTAGTTAATATTTAGTAAGTGATAATATACTAAATACTAAGATAATTCAAGGTTTGAATAATTCAGTGTTATTCCCGTCAAAAAATACAATGGTAATTAATATGCCCGAACATAAAAGTATTATTCAACAAACCCAATGCTGGCTGGATAAGGTCGTTATTGGGCATAATATCTGTCCCTTTGCTAAAAAAGAGCGGGATGCCGACCGGATACGCTTTGTAGTGGAATCTTCAGGTCAATTTGAAACAGCCCTGGAAAACCTGCTCAGGGAGTGCGAATACCTGGAGCAGAACAGCGATATGGAAACCACGCTATTTATTCTTAAAAATATAGCTGAAAATTTTAATGACTACCTGGATTTTCTGGATATTGCAAACCAACTATTAATTGACCAGGGGTATGAAGGCGTTTTTCAGCTGGCCAGTTTTCATCCGGATTATTGTTTTGCTGACACGGATCCGGATGATCCGGCCAATTATACCAACCGTTCTCCCTGGCCCATGCTGCACATTACCCGGGAAGCCAGTCTGGAGCATGTACTGCAGAATTATCCGAATCCTGAAGATATTCCACAGAGAAATATCGAGTACTGTCGTGACCTGGGACTGTAAGTGATGCAGAAAATGCTGAATGACTGTAAATAGCGCTGTTTAGGCTGCTACTTCAACCCGGTTCCGGCCTCTGTGTTTGGCCTGGTACATGGCAGTATCCGCCATTTCAAGCAGCTTTTCATAATTTTTGCCGTGCTCAGGATAAGACGCGATCCCCAGGCTGATGGTAATATTGATAGTTGTCTGTTCTAACTCAATATCCTGTCCGGATATTTTCAGGCGTAACCGTTCAGCCAGTTCCATGGCTTTAGTTCGGGCAGTTTCAGGCAAAATAACCACAAATTCTTCTCCGCCGTAACGGGCTACATAGTCGCTGGTACGGACAGAGCTTAATAAAAAGTCAGCAAACAGTTTCAGTATGTTGTCCCCTGCCTGATGTCCGTAACGATCATTAATACGTTTAAAATGGTCTATATCAATCATAAAGATGGATAAACTGTGATTATAACGCTCTGTTCTGAGCAGTTCTTCCTTAAAGTGTTTTTCTAATTCAACCCGGTTATTCAGCCCGGTTAAATAATCATGTTTGGCCTGGTAATCCAGTTCCATTTCTATGTTTTTTCGATAAGTGATGTCCTGGTGAGTACCGCAGAGACGCAGTGGCTCATCGGTTTGTTTATTATATTCAACAACTGAGCCGGAACCCTGAATCCATACCCAGTGTCCATCCCTGTGTTTCATCCTGAAATCAGCACTATACGGTTTATGGTCAGAAATGGCTTTTTCTACAATGGAATTTAAGCGTCCCTTATCTTCCGGATGAATACGTGATTCCCAGTCACTGACATTATTATCAATATCGGAACGTGTTAAGCCCAGCATTTCCAGCCAGCGATCATTCACCGTATGTTCACCGGTTTTAAGGTTGTGATCCCAATAGCCCAGTTCAGCACCGTTAATCACGTTATTGAGCAGCTGTTCAGAACTGGCTGCCTGGTTACTCTGTTCGAGTTCTTTTGTTCTGGCTTTTACCAGGGATTCACGTTGGGCGACTTCATTCTGAAGTTTATTGATCAGTTCCTGATTATGAAATTCCAGTAAAATGGATTTGATAATATGATCATGAGTAATGCGGGCAAACAGAGTCATTATTAATGTATAGAGAAAAACAGAAAGAATTAATAAAGAATACTCCTGAAAATTAATAAGTGACAGTTTAATAATAAACCCGATCAGTATTGGCGTAACATAGATTAAAAAAACGGGAATACGGACCGCCAGTATGGCCACTGCAGAAGCGGTAACGCCAAAAACCATCATAGCCAGTGCAGAAAATAGAAAAACGTCCAAATGGATATAGGGAAAAAACAGGACACTGGTCCAGGCCAAGCCGGCTAAGCCCGTTGCCAGGGCATAAAGGCGTATCCATTGAGCAGCGCTATATCGGTCTGGTGTATGCTTATTGAGGTACCAGAGCAGCAGGCGGATACCGGCCGCAAACGACATAAGAACCGGCCAGATAAAATGTAAACCGGCAGGAAGATAATCACGAAGAATAAAATAATAAAGCAGGGCTACCACTAAAATAGCACTATTAGACACCGGTGCCTGCAAATAGAGCAATTCGGCTATTTTTTCGGTGATCTGTTTATCCCTGCTGGCCTGTGTATCAACAACCAAGTAGCAAACCCTCTAAAACTCCCCATAAAACAGATATCATCACAATCTAATATTCTAATTGTAGTTGATTTTTAGTATATTGCATTAAAATTAGACCGATTATCTCAGCAGGCTATGATAAGTTAGCGGGGTGGCAAAATAAAATTAACCAGTGTTGTCTGTCTTGGGGTTAAAGCGTTTCGTCCTGTCTGGCTAAATGCCCATGCTGTTATAAGCAGGGATGCTGTTTTAAAATCGCCCTGATCCAGATAACTAGCCAGTACCGGCAGCTCAAGCTGTTCATCCAGAGTCTTTAACTGGGTTTTAGCTTCCGCTACCGTTATAGTATTATTAACATGACGTTGTTGAGAGGCTATGCTCTTTAACCGTTCTTTGGCCTGTTCCGGTGTCAGTGGCGTATCCATCTTGAAACTCCAAACAGAATAAAGGCGAAAATCAGGGCCACTCCAGACATGGTCAGTGCTGCCATCTCAGGGCTCATGGTATGGGTCAGTAGGCCGTATATGGCCCAGAGGAAAAAGCCAAAGGCAATCAGAGCCAGGGTAAAACCTAAACTGATTAAACCCAGAGAATAACCTAACTTGACAGTATGCTTTTTAAGTTCCCGGCCTTCTGCCTCCAGCAGTTCTAGAAGGGCGATAACATAATCTGATAGTGACAGTGTAAATTAAACTGTGTATCCGCTCTTATTTAAATATAAGGAGCCAACTGCTCCTCAAACTCGATTATAAATCGATACATTGCTGCTTTCCAATTTCTGATGGGCATTGTCCATT
>JBHNNM010000238.1:0-4458 GCA_048563625.1 Gammaproteobacteria bacterium
ACTTACCTCAAAACACTTCAGTCTCTAGCCAAAACAGAGTTGCTGATCATTGATGACTGGGGACTGGAACCGTTAAAAGCGGTACAACGTAATGATTTAATGGAACTGATGGATGATCGCCATGGACATGCATCAACCATTATGCTCAGTCAGTTACCTACAGATCAGTGGCATCAATCTATCGGTGACAATACGATTGCCGATGCCATTTTAGATCGGCTCATGCACAATGCCCACCGACTTAAATTAAAGGGTGAATCGATGCGAAAAACACGCTCATCATTGACGGATGGTGAACACTTAGGGTAAAAAGACAGTACGCCAATGTGTGGGCAAGGTTGGGTGTTCACGATGAGACAGAATGGGTGTTCATGATGGATCAGAATTGGTGTTCACCATCAGCAGAATACGCAATACCTATGAAAATCAACAAGATGATCGCTGAGATGGAGGAATATGAACGTGATGTACTTTATCCACTCGCCACCGAACAAGTGGAAATCGAGCATCGATGATGGCGTGAAAGTGAATTACAACAAGTTTGGTGCGGCCTTGAAAAAGATCACAGGTCTTACTGTAAAGAAGTAGGAGAAACGAACCACTATGAATGATACTCAAACACAAGTGAATGAAGAAGGGGTCGAGGGGCTCGATAGAGATGAAGACTCATCTCTTGGTGATTACCCCATTGATACATTGTTGATCAGAAATGAAAACCGGACTGTTCATGATGTTCTAAGGCGGATTGAGAAAGGAACATTCATCATGGATCCTGATTTTCAGAGGGACTTTATCTGGCAGGAAAGCAAGCAGGGGAAGCTCATAGAATCAGTATTAATGCGTATTCCGCTGCCGGTTTTTTATTTGGCAGAGAATCAAAAGGGTGAAATGGTCGTTGTCGATGGTTTGCAACGCCTTTCAACATTTCAGCGTTATGTGAATAATGAATTTGCACTGAAACTCCCCCATCAGCGTGAATTGCATAACAAGCGGTTTGATGATCTTTCAGCTAAACTCCAGAACAGAATAGAAGATTGTAATTTAATTCTCTATGTTATTGATGCAAAAGTTCCTGGGCAGGCGCTATTGGATATTTTTGAGCGAGTTAATAGCGGCATACCCTTAACACGTCAGCAAATGCGAAATTGCCTGTTTTCTGGACAGGCCACCAGGTTTCTTAAAAGAGAAGCGAATACAGATTTATTCAAGAAAGCAACTGGCGGTAGCCTTGATCCTAACAAGATGAGAGACAGGGAGTTTATTAATCGCTTTTGTGCTTTCCAGTTGCTAGGTCTGGATGGTTACAAAGGTGATATGGATGATTATTTAGCAAAAGCTTTGGAGTACATGAATGAGCTAGAAAATAATGAGCTGAAAAGGCTGTCGTCTGATTTTAGAGTGTCACTTAAAAATAACACGATAGTATTTGAAAGATTCGCTTTTAGAAAACATTTTAGTGAAACAGGTAGTCGTAGTGTTATTAATGCTTCACTATGGGATGTAATGTCCACGGGGTTATCACGTTATCCAGAACATTTGGTTGAAGCGCGGGTTGAGCCGTTAAAAGAGGCCTTTTATGAACTTCTTAATGACGAGGACTTCCTGGCATCCATTACACTAGGTACCAATCAGATGAATCGAGTGTATACCCGGTTTGAAAAAACTAATAAGATGCTGCAGGAGGTATTTGATGATTACGCAGGTTAATCTGAAACACTTCAAATGTTTTGAACTGCTCAAACTTCCATTGACGAATCTTACCTTGTTGTCAGGCTCAAATGCATCAGGTAAGTCATCAATTCTTCAGGCGATGGTATTGCTGCATCAAACGATGAGGGAACATGAGTGGTCTACTCGGTTATTGCTAAATGGGAATACTCTGAAGCTCGGTACAGTTGCAGATGTGGTAGATAAAGTCCATGGCCGTCATGCTTTTGAGGTCGGACTGATAGAGGATAGTGAATCCTATACATGGAAGTTCTCAGGAGATAGATCTGAGATGTCACTTACCATTGATAGTATCGATATAAGTGGATCTAATATATCTGATCCGAAAAAGCTTCAATTTATGTTTCCGGCTGATAGTAACGATATTACTGCTGATCTAGCTAATCGAATACGTGGACTCACCTATATAACTGCTGAGCGGATCGGTCCACGTGAATTTTACCCCTTGGAAGACAGGCAGAATGCAAATGTCGTTGGTCCAGCGGGTGAATATGCAATAAGTCTATTGCATTCCGGTCGTGATGAAAAAATTATTAAAGGACTGGAAATAGAAGGCGTTCCAGCAACACGCTTGCGACAAGTTGAAGCGAGAATGCAGAAATTTTTTCCAGGATGTGGTTTAGCAGTAGAGCAAGTACCACGCATGAATGCAGTCACACTTGGTTTACGAACCTCCGAAGATACAGATTTTCATCGCCCGATTAATGTGGGCTTCGGTCTGACCCAGGTACTGCCGATTGTCGTGGCGGCATTATCCTCCAAGCTGAATGATATTTTACTGATAGAAAATCCAGAAGTGCACCTTCACCCTGCGGTGCAGGCTTTGATGGGGCAGTTTTTAGGCGATGTTGCTAGTGTGGGAGTGCAGGTGATTATAGAGACGCACAGCGATCATATTCTCAATGGTATTCGGCGTGCTGTTAGATCGAAACATGTGAAGCCTGAGCAGACCGCATTGCATTTTTTCTGTCCTCGAAAAGAAGGGCAGACTCAAGTCATTACACCGCAATTGGATGAAACCGGGAATATTGATGTATGGCCTGAAGGTTTTTTTGATCAGTTTGATAAGGACATGAATTATTTCGCGGGGTGGAATGAATAACATGGAGTTATTGGTAAACGATTTATCTATTCAAGGGCAATTTCCAGATATTGAATCATTTCGTGAAGCTATTGCTCGGCTTATGGGAATGCGTAATCTTTGTCGAAGATTTGGTCTTGAGTTGTATTGCCATAAAAACATGACTCGTGCACAAGTTACTGACGCAATGATAATGCCTCAGGCCATACAGTATTTTTCTCGACCGGAGCAAAGTGCCTTGATGCAATGGCTAACTAGAAGGGGACCCTATTGGGAAGATTATCGGGAGCATAGTGCTGATGATTATTTAGAATGCAACGGCCAGGTTGTCACGGATAGCGCAATTGGCGAAGCGGCTTTTCGTTGCTTTCATGCGGATATTTGTCAGTTGGTTAGCATGACTCCTTCAGATTGGGAGGAGTCACCACTTGCGGTTTGGTGGCTGGATAATGGTGATACCAATAAAGAAGTGAGGGTTATTAACCACTTTAATGAAGAAACTATTGAAGAGATATTGCGTACAGAACAAACGCCTTTGGGGTCGTGGGGGCAACTTGAGGAAGCCTGTCGTACTCGCTTTATCAACATTAGCTTTGCAGAGGATGCGTTTTTACCTCTTTCTGGGCATCCATTTGTGCCGGGTGCTGCACAGCGAATAATTGAGCGGCTCGATATTCTGGATCGATACAAATGCTGTTTTGATGAAAATGGAAATCGCAGCCCAGAAGGGAATCAACTATATCAGGACTACTTTACTGGAGATAAGGCATGGTTTTCCTATTCGTCTGATGGAGAAAAGCATGACTTTAAATCTGAGTTGACATTTAAACATCCTGAAAAAGATGGTGAAACATTATTTTGCCCAATGCATGGGAAGGTGAAAACACCACAAATTCGTATCCATTTTTCCTGGCCAGTAACAGCAGATTCTCCTCTTTATGCTGTGTATGTCGGCTACAAGATAACAAAACGGTGAAAGCAAAATGAATGAGCGCATTGCCTAGGCTCTGACCAAACTCTTCGAACGCCACCGTATTATCTTCTGGTATGACGCGAAAAAAGAATTGCGTAGTGATTTTGAAGCGCTTGAACTGCCGGGAATCGAAAAACTGGAACTTGTCAACAATGAGTTCGGTGTTAAATATCGCCTGCTGCGTGAGAAACCTGAACAGAAGTTTCTGCTCTATCATGAAGGACCGCAGCCTGAATATCTGGATAACTGGCTCCTGGATGTACAGCTTGCACAAGGCGAGTTCCGTACTGACCAAGTTGGGTTATGGTTGAGTGAACTGGAGCTGGGACTTGAGTTTGCCGATGTGGTTCAGGCACATGAGGAATTTTTTAAGGCAGTTAAGCGTAAGGATAGCCTGAAACGTCTGCTGAAACCAGATGATACCCCTGGGATGGTTCGGTTGAAAATGCTGGGTGTTTGTGCAGGAGTTGAACCTAAATAGTGCTTGGCCGGTAATATTTATTACCATAAAATACAATTAGTTATGGTAAAATAAAACCTTGAAGATTTGATTGTCTAATTTTAACATCCTTTGAATGTGTTTTATAAGTGATTGTTATTAAACAAATATAAAATAGCAGCTTAGACTGATTAGCCCGTAATCCCGCAATCAAGGCCCATTTTTTCACAAACTTCG
>JBHNNM010000239.1:0-4441 GCA_048563625.1 Gammaproteobacteria bacterium
TATGTTTGATGACAGGATTGTTAGTATGAAACATGAGAGTCTCATTTTGTTTTGTTATAAAGATTCACACCTTTAATCAAAACGGGAAACTCTCACTAAGTCAAGCCGACTGTCAGATCAGGTCGGAACTACTACAAGTTATTATTGATTTTTATTTCATTCTTATTGATAGGTCTTCTAATTTGGTTGAGTCCTATTTCTCTGTTGTGGAAAAGTTTATTATCTATTTTGTATTTTTCATTTTTTTTGTTCGCTGGTCATATTTATAGAACAATAGGAATTAGATCTTGGAAAGTATATAGCATTGTAGAAGAAAAGTTGTTAACTGAATAAGTTATCATATTTTGAAGATGTGCTTTTTATATAGCGGCAGTTTGAAGCATAAAGTGGCAAAACAGTCATTTTATGGGTAAACCGACAATTTTCTTAATGCTGTATTAAGAAATGGTGCCCAGACCTGGAATCGAACCAGGGACACAGGGATTTTCAGTCCCTTGCTCTACCGACTGAGCTATCTGGGCATATATAGGTATTGGTGAATTAAATTATTCGGTGAGACTTAATTTATTCAACGGCGTGTATTCTGTCTTTTTTGCCGGTTTGTGTCAAGAAAAATTTTACTTAATCTTAAATAAATAAGGCCCTCATCCTGACCTTCTCCCCAAGGGAGAAGGAACCTGCTTCAGCCAGTTGTGATTGAAGCTAATGATTATTTGGGTGGTACATAATCATCTGGTTTGGCGACGGCTTCATCGCTGAAGAAAAACTTTTCCATTTCAGTTTCCAGAAACTTGCGGTGTTCCGGATCGATGGGGGACAGGCGGTACTCATTGATCAGCATGGTTTGGTGTTTGATCCAGGCGTTCCAGGCTTCCTTGGAGACATTATCAAAAATTCGTTTTCCCAGATCACCGGGGTAGGTCTGGCGTTCCAGGCCTTTGGCTTCTTTTCCTTGTTTTACGCAATTTACCATTCGAGTCATATTGGTACCTTTAATATATAAGTTCAAAATTTATGTGCACTGACGATAGCTCTTTAAGGCCCGGCATCCAGTTGAGATATAAGTTTGGTTATGGGGCCTGGTAATCCTAATTTCAATGGTTTGCTTAGGGAGTACCAGAGAAAGCGATTATCATCCATTACTATGGGAGGTATTTTAACCTGAATTTGTAATGGAGTGATATCTAAATGATAATGGCTGAAGCTATGTCTGAATTCAGGCTGTTCCTGAACAAGCCTACAGGCTTGATAATGATGAGTTTCCAGCCAGCTTTTTAGCTCTGCTTTGTCCTGACATTGGGGAAAAGACCAGAGACCGCCCCAGATCCCCTGCTGGGGACGTTTTTCCAGTAATATATCACCATTTTCATTGCTCAGGATCAGTAAGTAGGTCTTTTTTACGGGCTTATCCTTTTTAGGTTTTGGATTGGGATAATACTTAATGGTATCGTTCAGACAGGCTTGGCACTGAGTCTGCAATGGACATTGTGAGCATTGAGGTTTGCTGCGGCTGCACAGGCTGGATCCCAGGTCCATCATGGCCTGGTTAAAGTCGTCACAGCGCTGTTTTGGGGTAAGTTTTTCGGCCAGACTCCATAGTTCTTTCTGTACTCTGGTCTGTCCCGTCCAGCCATCTACCTGGAAGTAGCGGCATAAAATACGCTTAACATTACCGTCCAGTATGGGGTGATGCTGCTGGCAGGCCAGAGATAGAATGGCTCCGGCGGTAGAACGGCCTATTCCGGGTAAACCCAGAATATTTTCCATGGAATCCGGGAAATGCCCAGCAAGCTGGTCGCGTATTATTTGAGCCGCCTTGTGCAGGTTTCTTGCACGAGCGTAATAGCCCAGTCCGGTCCATAGGTGCAGGACTTCATCCTGAGGGGCATTGGCCAGGCTGATAACATCGGGAAAATGCTGCATAAAACGCTGGTAGTATGGAATAACGGTTTTTACCTGGGTCTGCTGTAACATAATTTCCGAGACCCAGACACGGTAAGGTGTTTTATTCTTTTGCCAGGGGAGGTTTTTTCTACCGTGCTGGTCGAACCAAGTGAGTAATTGTGGGGCAAAGGTATTGATCGGGTGATGTCTCTTGATTAATGCGGGCAGGGATGGATGCCCGCACTTCCAACTTTCAGGAAAGATAGGGTTCTAGAATTTCAGCAGACCCTTAAACTTGTCACCAAACTTTTCTTCCAGTTTTTCATTGAGTTTTTCCTCAACTTTCTTTTTAGCCTGTTGTTCCAGCACTTTAGAAATATTGGCTTCCTGTTTCAGCTCAGAGAATTTACCTTTAATGGTATAAGGAATTTCTTTGCCTCTGTAATCGGTACCCTGAGATTTTTCATCAATTTTTAAGCTGTTAAGCAGTTTAACTTTCAGAGTGTAGTCAAGATACTCTTTGGGCAGGTCAGCATAGCCGGCACCGGTGAGTTCCATAACCGGAGATTTACTGCTCAGGTCGTTGTTTTTAACAACGCCGTTTTTAATATTAAACGTGCCTTTTAGTTCAGAAAATTTGGTGTTTTGTTCCTGATACTGAGTAGGGACGGATCGACCTTTAAGCATGGCTTCAGCTTTTCTTAAGGTATTAATAACATCCAGTTTTTTTACATGACCATTAGCTACCAGTAATTTCACAAGACCATTGGAGTTTTTAATTAAGTGATCCTTATCATTCCCGGCGGTCGTAATATTGGCTGAAATATTGGCGGTACCGGTAATTTCCTGGCTGCCGCTGACATTCTGTAACAGGTCGCCTATCTGTACGCCTTTTAGCTCATTAATAATTTTAAGTTTAGGCGTATTGCTGCGGGCATCCAGGGTGGTTTTAAGGTCGATATTGCCCTTGTATAAATCCGCTTTTAAAGGTGACAGCTGAACCAGACCGTCCTTGCCCTTTAACACGATGACGACATTGGTCATTTTAGCGCCCCCGGCAATAAACTGACCGATAGTTAATTTGCCGTCCAGGTTCAGGCTGCGCAGGATTTCAACGGGGAAAATAGGGGCATTAGCAGGCTTGCCTTTAGAGGCTGTTTTCTTAGTTTCAGCTTTAGGTGCAGGTGTTTTGGAAGCAGCCTGTTCCGGAGCTGCCACGGTATAGTAATCCAGATTGAGCTGGTTAAGTTTTAAATCAAAACCATAGACGGGTTTCTGGAAGTTTTTAATAGCAGCAGTGCCGGTTAGAGCGGTATCGTCTAGGTTGGCTGTTAAGGAGGTGATATTCAGGTTATTCTGGTTACCCTTAAAGGAAAGGTGGGCATCAGCAGAACTGAGTGCCTGTTCCTGTTTCATTTTTGGTAAAGCGGCTCCCAGGGCAGCAGCGAGCTGCTTTGGTGAGAATTTTTCTATACTGACCTTGCCGTTATATTCCGGAGCGCTATCCAGTTTAGCCGCATGAAACTGTCCGTTGATAACCATCTCATATGAGGTTAGTTTCATACCATTAATATCCAGCAGCTGTTTCAGACCGTCAAATACAATGTCTCCCCCCAGGGTGGTTTTAGTGGCTCCGCCGGGCAGAGCGCTGCCAGTCAGATCCAGGGTCAGCTGGGTTTTGGGTAATTTAAATAACTGCTGTGCAAGAGAAATAGTCGGTGAACTGCTTAACTTAAAGCTGCCTTTCATTTCAGGATTAGAGCTGTCGATCAGGGTAGAGATTTCCAGGTCAAAAGGCTTATCTTCAATCAGTTCACTGATGCTTATATTGGCTTTGGATAACACAATATGCTGGTTGTTCTGTTTATCAGTCCAGCTGATCCGGGCATCTTTAACACTCAGACCGGCCACTCTGATTGCGGGCATAGATGCTTTTTCAGTGGCTGATTTTGCAGTGCCTGTTGAATTTTTAGCTTCAGTTTCTTTTTCCGGGGTTGATTTTTCCCCACTGAGATCGGCCCAGTTGGTCTTACCGTCTTTATTTTTAATCAGGTTCAGGGCCATATTGTTTAGTCTGACTTCCCCGATATCCAGACGGTTCTGAGTCAGCAGGGGCATAATGGCCACATATAGAGAAACCTCATCTATTTTGGCAAAAGGCTGGTCACCAAAGCCTTTGGCATTACTCAGTTCTGTTTTGCCCAGGTCTAGGGAAACGGACAGAGGTAGTGAAATGGACAGGTTGATATCACCTTCTATAGTCAGAGTTCGCCCGGTTTTCTGATAAACCTGCTGTGCTATTTCGTCTTTGTAATCGTTGGGGTTGACCAGTACAGGAATTAAAATTGCCGCCAGCACTACAATAACGACTAAAGAAGCCAGACTCCAGAGTATAATTTTGATTAATTTATTCATGTTTTTCACCAGCAGGATAAGCTAAAATTTATGTTTAGCTTATAATATCTAAAGTTTAGAGTTTCAGCTCCCCCAAAAAGGAGAATCATTTAAAAAACATTGATTACCTCAGTTAACCGATAGCCCGTAACAGGAACCGGGT
>JBHNNM010000240.1:0-4440 GCA_048563625.1 Gammaproteobacteria bacterium
TTAAGATAGTTCTTGGCATGGTAAGTGTTCTTGTATGTTGATTTTTCACAAAACCATTATACTTGTTTAACAAATACCATGCTGCCTATTTTTTAACCACAAAAGATCAACAGCCCCTAGGCTCCAGATGGTAAATACTTTCTGCCCTGGTAATTGCAATACTGAAACCAGCCATACCCATAACCGAGGAAAAAAATGATACTGGAAAATTTGCCAGCCTTGATAAATTTTGTTGCATTTTAATGCTCCTTATATCCCATTAACCGAAAGAATAAAGAAAATCAGAAATTCTCTCAGTGACTTTATCACCGGACAGCAGTAAAGATTGTAATTTACTGAGTGAAAAATTAAGATGTAAAAAACAGCCTTATATACGAGGACAATATGACAGTACAGTTTTTAATTGGTGGTAATGAGCAGACCCAGGTCCATTTTTCAGCTAAAACAGCCAATCGTCATGGTATGATTGCCGGTGCCACTGGAACCGGAAAAACCATTACCCTGCAGATACTGGCTGAAAACTTTTCCCGCATTGGGGTACCGGTATTTCTGACTGATGTTAAAGGTGATTTATCCGGCCTGGCCAGTGCCGGGAAAATGAATAAAAAAATTCAGTCCCGTATTGATACTATTAAGATTGAAAACTTCAGTAATCACGCCAGCCCGGTATTGTTCTGGGACCTGTTCGGCAAAAAAAGGTCATCCCGTACACACCACTATTTAAGAAATGGGTCCTCTGTTATTATCTAACCTGTTAGAACTCAATGAAGTTCAGACTGGAATTTTATACTCAGCCTTTGCCATTGCCGATGATAACGGTATGTTATTACTGGATCTGAAAGATCTGCGCAGTATGTTAAACTGGATGGGTGAGCACGCCAAAGAACTGTCCATCGAATACGGCAATATCAGCGCCTCCAGCATTGGTGCCATTCAACGTCGTCTGATGATCCTCGAACAGCAGGGTGCTGAAAAACTGTTTGCCGAGCCGGCACTGCAATTATCCGACCTGATGATCACCGACTTTTCCGGTCAGGGCGTGATCAGTATTATGGATGTCACTAAATTACTGCAAAAATCACCCCGGGTCTATGCTTCTTTCCTTATCTGGCTGCTGGCCGAACTGTACGAACAGTTACCGGAAGTCGGTGATGCTGAAAAACCCAAAATGGTGCTGTTTTTTGATGAAGCCCATTTATTATTTGATCGAGCACCCCGCTCACTGATTGATAAAATAGAACAGGTGGTACGCCTGATCCGTTCCAAAGGTGTCGGTATTTATTTTATCAGCCAGAGTCCCCTGGATATTCCGGAAGACATTATGGGTCAGCTGGGCACAAAAATTCAGCATGCCCTGCGTACCTTTACCCCCAAAGAAAAGAAAAACGTTAAACTGGTGGCTGAAACCTTTAGAGAAAACCCCGGTCTGGATACCAGAAAAGCCATTACTGAACTGAAAACCGGCGAAGCCCTGGTATCTGTACTGGATGACAACGGTTCACCTACACCGGTAGAGCGGGCTCTGATCTGCCCGCCAGCTTCCCGTATCGGGCCACTGAAAAAAGCAGAGCGTGATGAAATAATCAACCGTTCACCACTTAAAGGCCGTTATGAACAGCTTATAGACCGTGAGTCGGCTTATGAAATTCTGAAAAAACGCGCCGAACAGGAACGACAGCTGGAACAGCAGGCTCAACAGGCCGAAGCGGAAGCAAAAGCACGAGCCAAAGCAGAAAAAGCCGCTGCCAGAACCAGCAAAAGCCGCTCATCCGGCCGCCAGAGACAAAGCTATGCCGAGTCCATTACCAAAAGCGTATTACGCTCAGTCGGCAGTTCCCTAGGCAGACAGATTGTCCGCGGGATTATGAAAACCTTATTGGGGAAATAACAGGTCATTTACTTGTCCCAGGGAATAAAATCAGGCTGAGGAGGCGCTCTGTCTCTCAAACCAAGCGGCATATAATGCCGGTAAAAACAGTAAGGTCAGTAAGGTAGCCACAATCAGGCCGCCCATAATAGCTATGGCCATGGGTCCCCAGAAGGTACTGAAAGAGAGTGGGATCATAGCCAGTACCGATGCCGCAGCAGTCAGAAATATCGGCCTTAACCGCCGTACAGTGGCTTCTATAATGGCTTCTTTCAGACCCGCCCCTCTTTTCTGTCCCGTTCTATCTGATCCACCAGGATCACCGAATTACGCATAATCATGCCCGACAGGGCAATAACGCCGAGATTGGCTACAAAACCATAGGATGCTTGAAAAATCAGCAGGGCCGCAACTACGCCGATAATGCCCAGGGGGGCTGTCAGCAGGACCAGAAAAGTACGTTGAAAACTCTGCAGCTGAATCATCAGCAGGGTGAAAATACTGAGCACCACAATGGGCATAACCCTTTTAATAGCGGTTTCTGCCTTGGCACTTTCTTCAACTACCCCGCCCAGCTCAATGCTATAACCCCAAGGTAATTGTTTACGCAGTTTATCCAGTTGCGGATCAATTTCCAGGCTGACATCAGTTGCTTGCTTTTTACCTTTTACATCCGCCCGGACAGAAATAGTGGGTAATAAATCCCGTCGCCATATCAGCCCTTCTTCCAACCCGTAAGACAATGACACGATCTGACTTAAAGGCACAAAGGTGCCGTTACGGGTTGGAATGCTGATATCCGGTAAATTACCCAGTTTCAACCGCTCCTGTTCTTCTGCTCTGGCCAGAACTTCTATTAAACGATTATCCTCTCTGAAATGGGTTACTGAATAGCCGCTGAGAATAGAGTTTATAACCACTGCCAGTTCCTGGGAACTGTTCCCCATTACCCGTGCTTTGTCCTAATCTATGCTTAATTTGACTACTTTGGAGATTTCATCCCAGTCAAAATTGACATTGGCGGCATAGGGATTTTTCCGCATTTCTGCCGCCACCTGCCGTGCTATTTCTCTGATCTTATTTCTGTCCCTGCCCCTGAGGCGAAACTGTATGGGATAACTGATAGGCGGACCGTTTTCCAGACGTTTAATACGGCCTCGCACTTCAGGAAAATCCGTTTCAAATAATTTGATCAGTCTGGATCTGACCTGTTCTCTGGCTTCATTATCTCGTGTCATCAGCACAAACTGAACCAGATTATTATGTTTTAATTCCTGGTTTAAAGGCAGATAGAATCGGGGGGAGCCATTACCGATATAAGCAATGTAGTTAACAACACCATTATCGTTTGCAAGAATTGACTCTAACTTTCGAGTCTGCGCTTCTGTTGCCTTAAAGGAACTGCCCTGAGGCAGCCAGATATCCACCAGCAGTTCATTGCGGTTAGAACTGGGGAAGAACTGGTTTTCCACAAAACGAAAACTGTAAATGGATATTGAGAAAATGATCAGGGTAATAAAAATAACGGTTTTACGCCAGTTAACACACCAGGTCACCATAGCCCGGAAAACCCGATACACCGGCTTCTGATACACATCTTTAATACCTGCCTCCTGCAGTTTAAACACCGGCAGCAGGCGGAAGCCCAGAAACGGAACAAATAAAACAGCGACAAACCAGGACACCAGCAGAGATAAACCCACTACAATAAAAATCGAGCCCGTGTATTCACTGGCCGAGGATTTGGATAAAAATACCGGCAGAAAACCAACAATAGTGATCAGAGTTCCAGTCAGCATGGGAAAGGCAGTGTGACTATAGGCATAAACCGCTGCCTTAAAACGATCCATACCCTGCTCAATTTTAGTAGCCATCATTTCGACTGAAATCATGGCATCATCCACCAGCAGGCCCAGTGCAATAATTAAGGCTCCCAGTGAAATGCGCTGTAAATCAATGCCCCATAAATTCATTCCCAGAAAGGTAATAGCCAGCACCATAGGTATGGAAAAGGCCACCACCAGGCCGGTTCGAAACCCTAGGCTGAGGAAACTGACCAGCATAACAATGATCAGTGCATCCATCAGCACGGACAGGAATTCATCTACCGAATGTTTAACAATCTTAGCCTGATCAGCCACCGTGTGAATATCAATGCCTATCGGTAGGTTGGACTGTATCTCAAAAATAGTTTGATTAAGCTGCTCGCCCAGCTCAAGAATATCACCGCCCTTCTGCATACTAACCGCTAGGCCAATAACTTCCTCTCCCATGTAATGCATTTTGTAGTCCGGCGGATCCACATAATCCCGGTACACCCTGGCAATATCGCCCAGACGAAACAGGCGGCCATTGGAACGAATACCTACTTTTCGGATCTCTTCTACAGAGGCCAGTCTGCTGACCCGAATATAAATCTGGTCGGTATCGGTATTGATATCTCCAGCCGGGGTCAGGTAGTTCTGACGGGTCAGGGTGTCAAAGATAATATCAGGCTGCAACCCTAAATAGCTGATCCTAAAAGGTGTCCACCCCTATAACCTTTTCTGTTGAATTTCAGAACCAGGAAAGGG
>JBHNNM010000241.1:0-4436 GCA_048563625.1 Gammaproteobacteria bacterium
TAGCCTGACTTTGGAAGGTAGGCTGTTCACTATGAAGGTGGTATTTCAGGTTTGTTCATTTAACCACTGCTGACTTAAACCACCGCAATGAGCGTTTACACAGTTATTTTTACACCCTCAATTTGATCGCTTTCCCTCCATAGACCTACTTGAACGACTTTTTATCTGTAATGAATATCTCATTACATCTCATCATCCGTTAAGAGAAACCCTTATTTCTCAGACAGGATCTAATACGATAAAACGGCAGGAATTTCTACAAAGTGCTTATAATTGCGCCAGCCTGTATCTTGGCTCTGGGGCAAAAGAAAAATGGCATGCAGTCCCACAGGGATTAAGTGTTTTTTAATTTTCCTTTTCAAGAACAATGATTTCCCAATAAACTTCTGAGCGTTTCAACTGATCATGAGAACCTTTTACGTCTTTTACATAATAACGATATTTTTTAGCCAGATCTTTAATTTCTGTTACTGAAACGTCATACATATCACGTTCATCAGGAGACAAACCATGTCGAAGGGATATTATCAGTAGTCCATTTTTTTATTTAATTTAGAAAAAGCCTTAAATGACTGAAGCCGTTCAAGCGATGTTAAATGCATCCATACTGCACTTAATAATATTAGAGATGCTTTATTGTTATAATCATCCAGTTTTTTTAGTTCAGGTAGTTGATCCACGATCCAGTTAATATTTTCAAGCGCAGGATTTTCAGAATAAACATTTAGAAACTGTGTATAGAACTCAACAACAGGCTCTACAGCAACAACCTTATATCCCTGTTCAGACAGCCAGACAGCATCACGCCCAGAACCGGCCCCAATATCTATTACAATAGATTCCCTTTTCGGCAGATACTTTAACCAGTTTTTGTGAATGCTTTCAAAAGATACTGAGTTATATTGTTCTGCCAGTTGCTGACTATTTTTTCTATAGTAATTAAGAGTAGAATTTTCTTTGTTCATAATTCACTCATTTTCCGTTTAATATCTCTATGAATATCAATTAAATGCTTTTTATTCTGTTCCGGCAGGGTTTTAAGTGCCTTAACCCTTTGCGGAAAGTCTGCTGTAATATTAAGCAGTTCATTGATTATTGTTGTTAACCGGTTTTTATCAAAACCCAGGCTGTGGTTAAAACGTTCAATGGCCTGAGTGAAACCTACCGGCTTATCCTGTTTATTAATATATTCACCATAATCCCCAAAAGGCATGGCACTGAGGATATTGTGGATGGGGTAAGCACGCATGGGAACCGGATCATAGACGGGGGAAAAATCGGTTATGCCATTGCGGATCTGCAGGCTCATATTTTCCAGATGCAGATCACCATTACCCGTTAAAAAGGATAGTAGCAGTCGTTTTAATAAGTGGTTTTTGGCAGCTCTGCGATCATCTATTAAACTTAGCCTGGGGTTGTCAAACATACGGCCTATCTGATCATAGCTGGCATCGTAGTGGTTATGGATATTTCGGTTACCAGAGGCCAGTATGGAAAACAGGCTTTCCTGGAATACCGGGTTGTTGTGTTTATCCCGGTCAAAGCGTTCTATAGCAATGGCATGAATACCCTCAAATTCAGTTGTCCAGTAACGGGGAGTCTGAAAACCGGCTTTACTGTGAATATCCAGCCCCAGGGCTTCCAGCTCTACAATACCGGGATAGGCTGTGTCTTTTTCCAGTTTCAGAATAATATCGGTGGACTGGGTATCTCCAAAGCGGGTGGGCAGACCGACCTGTCCGTTCCAGCCGCTTTTAGGGATGGATAGCAACAGTTTGGGTATGGCACCGTTTACTGATGGGGTCGGGCCGATAAAATCCAGCAGGTAGCCGGTTTCATCTTCATACCAGGTGAGCATATTTTTAAGAGAAAAACCCAGGGTGGATTTTTTTTTAAGAAAATCCTGCTGGGGCATGATGGGTGTAGCATACCATCGAACAGCCTTTTCATCTGAACTGAATACATCAATATGGCCGATACCCCCATGACCGCTGAAGGTTAGAATATTCCAGTCATTATCAAAGTCACTGCCTTCTGTTACACCAATAGTCGCCAGGTAGTTCATGATCAGACGGCGTTGAAAATTATGCTCCCCTGAAGGCGGGATCAGGGACTGTATGGGTGGATGAAAATTAAACCGCTCAGTTCGGGACCAGCGTATGGTATTTTGACCGTATATTTTGGGTGACAGCACCAGACCCAGACCGGGTAAGTCGGCATCCAGAAAGGACAGATCATAGACAAAACGGGATTCCGATTCAGTGACGTGCAGTTCACCCATTTTTATCGGGCTACCGGACAAACGAGTCCAGACAACAGCATGGGCATCCCGAATCATGAGAACAACTCCCCTTTTTCCACCAGTTCAATTAAGGGGTCATCAGCTATCAGTGTTAATTTAAGACCGACGCTATTGGCCAGTTTTTCCAGAGTGGAAAAACGAATATCACCCTGTTTTCTGACACGGGAGATAGTCACCGGCCCGACACCGGCTTTATGGCAGATATCTTTTTGGTTCAGACCTTTCTTTTTGCCATGCTGGACGATTTCATCCAGGATTGGGGTTAAATTATGGGACATAGTTTTAGGTTTTAGATTATATTATTTGTTAATTTATTTATATATTTTCAGTTTATTATTAAATATCATAAAAATCAAGTTATCGCTTTTGATAATTTTATTAAATAATTGTTATATTTTATCACATTCAATAATATTGGGAATTTTGAAGAGCTTTAGGCTGAGGCTGTGGTTAAAATTTAATATTAATGGGGCAGGACGCTGCGAATTGACAGGTGTTATGGCTGGATAATACTAATACGGTTATTAGCTGTAAAGTATTTGTTTAATACCTCCTGAACCTGTTCTGCTGTAACGGATTTTATACGTTCAATATATTTTGCATCTTCCGACCAGGGAATATCGATTACTTCAGCCTGGCCAATGATTTTTGCCTGTGTATAAGTGGAGTCCCGTTCAAAAACTTCTGCGGCAATCATCTGGTTTTTAACTTCCTGCAGCTCACGCTCGCTGATAAGGTGTTGCCGGATAGTTTTCAGCTCATCCTTTATGGCCTGTTCCAGCTGGGTCATGGAAATATCCTTTAACGGCATGGCTTCTATAATAAACAGGCTATCATAACGGGTCATAAGACTATAACGTACACTGATATCCTGTGCTTTTTGCTTATCCCAGATTAAAGCACGGGGTAATCTTGAATGCACGCCGCTGTCCAGCCACCCGGCCAGTACTTCCAAAGCATAGGCGTCCTGTTCCGGTACGGCGGTTTTAATGGAAGGCACCCTGAATCCCATTAACAGCTTACCCGTTGAAGTACTGCTGTCTTTTCTGTGCGGCAAAACATAATGAATTTCTGAACGAGGCGTGTTTGGATGATTATTTTTTAAGGTTCTTTGCTGATTTTTTGAATAGCTACGCCGCTTAGTGATCGGGGAAAAATAGCGTTCTGCCCAATGAAAAACCTCATTGGCATTAACATCACCAGCAACCACTAATATGGCATTATCCGACGTATAGTATTGCCGATGCCATTGGCTTAGCTGCTGCAGGCCGAGTTTCTGAATATCGCTGAAGTTACCGATAATCGGGTATTGATAGCCGCTGTCAGGGAAGGCTTTCTGGTAAATCAGATCATCCAGAAAATAAAAAGGGTCTTTACTGAGCTGATTATTAAATTCTTCTCGGATGATTTTTTTTTCAATAGCCAGGCTTTTCTCTGAAGCATAAAGCCCCTGCATCCGCTCTGCTTCCAGGTGAAGCATACGGGGCAATGCGGTTTTATCTGCAATATAGAAGTAAAAGGTATAATCACGATGAGTAAAGGCATTGCGTTTAGCCCCGATCCGGGTAAGCTGCCAGAAGTCCTGTGACAGTTGCGGATTATTATGGCTTTTAAACATCATATGTTCGAGCAGATGAGATATTCCCCGTTTACCGGGGGATTCATTGGCCGAGCCTGTTTTATACCAGATTTGCACCACAGCAACAGGCGCACGATGATCCGGCCTGATAATCACTTTCAGAGCATTTTCCAGCATAAAGGATACTGTTTCACTTTGAGAGGCATGAACCGTTGAGCAGGACAGAATAAACAGAAATATCTTGAGGAATGTTTTAAATGGCGTATGCATAATAGCCAGAAGCACTAGTCCATTTTCCTGGCAATAAACCAGGATTCATCACCATAATGAAAATACAGCTGCCCTTCCATCATGGTGTCGGATTTTAAAACCGCATGGCCCCGGCCGCAGACCGGATCAACATCATTAACCCCCTGAAAAGTGAATTCAACAAAGGGACGTTTATGGACGGTTTTGTATCGACAGTCCAGTTCAATATTGACGGCACCGAAGATAATTCGGCCATCTTCATGACCTTCAAAGCTGACCCGTCCCGGTTCAATAAGATCCACAAAA
>JBHNNM010000242.1:0-1288 GCA_048563625.1 Gammaproteobacteria bacterium
ATACAGATGGACTTTGAGGATGCTCAGAAATAAGACCAATTATCAATAGTGGTTTTCAACGTATTTCAGGACTTTGCTGACACTCAGCTTTACACTGGCCGGCCCGCTGCGAATATAAAAATCTTCTTCATTTTTGTTATATAAAAATACCGGACGATTGGCCCGTTCACATTCAATTACCAGAATCGTTTTGCCTTCAACCTGATTAATGATAAGATTCAGAAAACTGGAAAATTCCAGTCCGATATGCTGGCTAAGCAGATTTTTAAAATGCAGCATGATATTGTCTTCATTGGCAAATTCGTCCGCATCTATGCCCAGAATTGTACCATCATCATCCACTCCAATGAGCAGAATACCGCCATTGGTATTCATAAAACCCACCAGCCCTTTAAGCCAGGCGATTTCAATTTCCTTACCGAATTTTCTGCTTTTCAGATTTTTTCGCATAGTGGATTTGAATTCCACGGTTTCACTTTCACCCAGGCGAATAAGCTCATAGATCTCATCTTCAAAGTGACTATTGGAAATGGCTGTTTTGGGCACATCCTTAAGCTGGTGTGCGTATTTATTGACCAGAAAACGGGACATACCAAAGGCAAACAGCAATATAATTCCGCTGCCGGCCAGAACAAACGGGATATTTTCCTGAATAATTGCAGTGATCGGCTTTTCCGGTACGATAACCCCGGCATACAGGGAATGATGCTGGTGATCCAGGGAAAATATTTTGTACCACCAGCGCTTGCCATTGCGGGAAAATCGGATGGTCTGATTAAGAGGTCTTTTTTTATTGATCCAGTCGGTAACGGAGTCAAAAATGGTGTAATTGACGGAGTCATGACCAAGGGAAAATAAACTGCCTGTTTCCGGATTCCCTCTGAGGTATTGGGTGTTTCCGGGCGGCCCCGTCCGGGCTAAGCAGGTAAGCAATATTACCGGTGTCCTGTTCCTTGCTGGACAAAGACCGGGCGATATCGGAAAGGGTGACATCATAAGCTAGAATATAGGTTTTATTGTCCTTGCCTTTCCAACGGCTGACACCGGTAACACCTGGGGTCTGCATAGTGTAAAAGCTATAGGGTTTGGTCCATTTGCTCGGGGTTTTACTGTCCAGTGTCTGTGCCAGTTTAAACCAGGGACGAGTCTGGGGACTGTAATCAACTTTTTCCTGCCATTTTTTTATTAACTGGTTATTGCCGTTCCATAAACGCATTTCAGCCGTATTTTTGTTCTGTTGAGGATCAATATAACGGGATAACCAGTAATCGTCCTTGCGGGAAAAAAA
>JBHNNM010000242.1:1388-4430 GCA_048563625.1 Gammaproteobacteria bacterium
CCTTTTGCACCTGACGTACATAAAACTAGGATAAAACCAGAAAGGCTGTGCTTAATAGTAAAACCAGGATAATCAAATCCCGGGTCAGACGTCGGCGTACAGAAAGAGAGGCGCTTTTGTTTACGGGGGTATCTATGGATACTGGATTTTCAGACATAGCTGTATTGTCGTTATTTGACCTCTAGATATCAAGAAAAATTTGGCAGCAGGAAATTATCAGGAAAAAAACGGGCATAATAAACCACGCCAGAGCATGTTGAATTTATCCTGGCGGGTTAAACGGGGGCGCAGGTAGATATTATCGGTGTTTTGTTCCAGTTTTCTTAATACAGACATGCCTCCATGGTAAATAACCCCGATTTCGACGGCAAAGCGGCCGGACAGGTTTTTACATAAGGGCTGCCCCTCAACATATATAGAACGGGCCCGCTGCAGCTGGAGTTTAAGCAGTTCCCGGGTATGCTCATTATTAATTTTTTGTCTTAGATCAGAAACACTGACGGATAGCTGACTCATTTCATCCACAGGCAGATAGAGGCGATCATTTTCATCAATGTCCTGAGCAATATCCTGGTAGAAATTGATAAGCTGCAGTCCAGTACAAATGGCATCAGAATAGTTCAGGTTTGCATTATCTGCACTGCGGTTAAGATAAAGCAGAATTCTGCCGACCGGGTTAGCGGATAAGGTACAGTAGTCCAGTATTTCAGAAAAGTTGTTATAACGGGTTTTTATGACATCCTGCTTAAACGCTTTAAGCAGATTATAAAAAAGGCTGACAGGAACCTGAAAACGATTAATAACATCATTCAGGGCAATAAATACTGGATTAGTGGATATTAGATCAGCCTGTATTTTGTCCAGTTCCTCTTCAAAATCAATTAACAGGGCTAATCTTCCAGATTCTGTGTGCTCACCTTCATCAGCAAAATCATCCGCACTGCGGGCAAAGGCATACACGGCACTGACAGGATAACGCAGGTCTTTTTTCAGCAGGCGTGAAGCAACAGGGAAGTTTTCATAATGGCTGCGGGCCATAGCCATACAAAATTGATAAGCTTCTAGAAGCTGTGTATCGGGAGCATGCATTTGTTGTGATTTTGCCGTTAAAATAAAGAAATATGTCTATATCTTTAATAAAATCTAAATATACTTTAAACTACAGATAATAACTATTAGAACTATAAAATCCATTTGATGCAATCCGGAACTGAGAAAATTTTCCCGTATCTTCCGGTATTCTGACTAATATAATACCTGTGATTTACAGGCGGGGTAACAACGATGAAAGATTTATTATTAGGCTTTTTAATTGGGGGAATTATCGGTCTGTGGATTGGAGTTAATCTGGGCAAGGATCAACCCATTATGTCTAACCCTTTTGGCGATAGCCCCCGTATGCAGGAAATGGATAAAAAGTTTCAGCAAATACAGAAAGATGTCAGTGAAAAAAGTAAAGAACTCTACAATGACACCAAACGTGCAGTAGACGATGCACTGGATTAAGCTATTTCTTAACACTTAACACTTAACACTTAACCCTCACAAAAAATCCTTTATTTCCCGTGGATGCTCAATCAGGGCATCCGCTCCCCAGGTCCGGGGATCATCATCAGCTTCAATATAACCAAACAGGGCGCCCAGGGTTTTCATTCCCGCTCGCTTTCCGGCAATAATATCCCGCTCGGCATCACCCACATAAAGACATTGATCCGGCGGACAGTTTATTTTCCGGCAGGCATGAAACAGGGGCTCAGGATGAGGTTTGCGTTCACTGGTGGTATCTCCGCTGACAATAGTCCTGGCCCTCTGAGTATAACCCAGCTGTGCCATTAATGGATCGGTCAGCCAGCTCGGTTTATTGGTAACAATTCCCCAGGCAATATCGCTGTTTTCCAGTTCTGTCACCAGTTCATCCATACCTTCAAATAACTGGGTTAACTGGCTGATATTGTTTTTATATATAGCCAGCAGCCGTTGTCTTAATACCTCAAATTCCGGGCTTTCCTGGGGAATATCAAAGCCCAGTTTAATCAGGGCAATACCACCGTGGGAAACAACCGGGCGGATATGTTCAAAGGGCAGGGCAGGCTTACCCTGTTCCTGAAGTACCTGGTTAAGAGCGGCGGCCAGATCCGGTGCCGTATCGGCAAAGGTGCCGTCCAGATCAAATAGTACTGCCTGAGTTGACATGGTTTTATAAACGCTTTAACTGGCGGGTCTGGCGTGAACCAGATAATTGATATCGCTATCATCACTGAGTTTACAGTGGCCGGTAAAGGGATTATAGGTCATACCGGAAATATGCTGAGTTTTCAGCCCGGCAGCCCGTATCCACTGATCCAGTTCTGAAGGACGGATAAATTTTTTATAATCATGAGTGCCTTTAGGCAGCAGTTTAAGGACATATTCAGCCCCTAAAATCGCCATAGCATAGGACTTGGCATTGCGGTTAACGACAGAGAAAAATACATCACCTTCGGATTTAAGCAGAGTTTTACAGGCCTGTATAATGGAACCCGGATCCGGAACATGCTCCAGCATTTCCAGGCAAGTGACTACATCAAATGCCCCAGGCTGTTCCTGAGCCAGTTCTTCAACGGTAATTTTCCGGTATTCAACCTTTTCACCAGACTCATACAGATGCATCCGGGCAATAGTAAGATTGGCATCCCCCATATCAATACCAGTCACATCTGCCCCTTCATGCGCCATACTTTCCGATAAAATACCGCCGCCGCACCCCACATCCAGCACTTTTTTACCTTCCAGCCCCTGAGCTCTTTGCTTAATATAAGCCAGCCGAGCAGGATTCAGATCATGCAAGGGCTTAAATTCCCCAGACTTATCCCACCAACGAGTGGACATAGCCTCAAACTTGGCTACTTCCTGCGGATCCACATTCCCCTGCAAAGAACTATCATTAACACTATTCATATTCATAAACTCATTATCCAATATTTACCCAATATTTACAAAAAAGCTGAAACCTCTAAGCTCTTTCTCAACGCTCAACGCTCAACGCTCAACGCTCAACGCTCA
>JBHNNM010000243.1:0-4365 GCA_048563625.1 Gammaproteobacteria bacterium
GCTTTAAATAAATACGATAATTAGCGGCTATAGCTTAAAATAAAGAAATGGATTTATTAGATAAATTATAGAGAGAATTGAATGTCCCAGAGCTCCAAAGCTGCTAAAGCAATCCAGGTAATCATTCTTGCCGCTGGCAAAGGCACCCGAATGTATTCCAGTCTGCCCAAAGTATTACACTCACTGGCCGGTAAACCGCTGGTTCAGCATGTTATAGACAGTGCCAGAAAACTGGATGCTAAAGATATTACTCTGGTTTATGGACATGGTGCAGAACTGGTCAAAAATACCATAACCGATCCACAGCTAAACTGGTGTGAACAGTCTGAACAACTGGGAACCGGGCATGCTGTACAGCAGGCTGAACAATTTATTGATGATAAGGCTAATGTGTTAATCCTCTATGGTGATGTGCCCCTGTTAAGTGTCGCTACCCTGGAAAAGCTGATTGCGGCAAAACAGAATCAGGCACTGGCGCTGTTAACTGCGATACTGGACAATCCGATGGGTTACGGCCGGATAGTACGGGACAGTAATAACAGTATTCAAAGGATTGTTGAAGAAAAAGATGCTACTGATGAAATCCGAACCATCAGGGAAATTAACAGTGGTGTTATGGTGGTTGATGGTAACCGACTGAAAAGCTGGCTGCATAAAATTGATAATAACAATGCCCATGGAGAATATTACCTGACCGATTTAATTGAACTGGCAGTACAGGAAGGTGAAACGGTTAATAGCTATATTGTGGAGGACAGCAAGCAAATAGAAGGCATTAACAATAAACTGCAACTGGCTGAACTGGAACGGGAATATCAGAGAATTCAGGCAGATAAATTAATGACCAAGGGTGCGACCTTAAGAGATCCGGCACGTTTCGATTTACGCGGCCAGGTTAAAACCGGTCAGGATGTGGTTATAGATATCAATGTCATTATTGAGGGTGACTGCAGCATTGGCAATAATGTAAACATTGGTGCTAATACAGTCATTAAAAACTCAATAATCGGCGATAATGTGACTATTCTTGAAAACTGTATTATTGAACAGTCTATTATAGGTAATGCCTGTAATATTGGTCCTTTTGCCCGTCTGAGACCAGACAGTGAGCTGGAAGAAAATGCTAAAGTCGGTAATTTTGTAGAGCTTAAAAAAGCGCACATAGCCAAAGGCTCCAAGGTTAATCACTTAAGTTATATTGGTGATACCCTAATGGGTGAAAATGTAAATATCGGTGCCGGTACCATTACCTGTAATTATGACGGTGCCAATAAGCATGTGACAAAAATTGGCGATAATGCCTTTATCGGTTCCAATACAGCACTGGTGGCACCTATAGAAGTTGGTGCCGGAGCAACGGTTGGGGCAGGGTCGACTCTGAGTAAAGATGCTGAGCCGGAAAAGCTGACCTTTACCAGGGCACAACAGAAAACTATAAATGGCTGGAAACGTCCGGTTAAAAATAAGAAATAAAATACTATAAATAATAAGTGAAACAACAGGAAAAAACTCAATGTGTGGAATAGTCGGTGCCGTTGCAGAACGGAATGTAGAAGCCATTCTGATAGAAGGTCTGCGGCGTCTGGAATACCGTGGTTATGATTCAGCCGGACTGGCTATTCTGGACGGTAATCAAAAAATTAACCGACAGCGGGCGCTGGGAAAAGTCTCCCAGTTAGCGGATGAACTGGAAAAGGTACCCTTAAAAGGACATGTCGGGGTGGCTCATACCCGCTGGGCAACCCATGGCGAACCCGCCACCAGAAATGCCCATCCACACATGTGTGAAACCAGTGTGGCACTGGTACACAACGGTATTATTGAAAATTACGAACAGATTAAAAGCGAATTACAGGAAAAAGGCATACAGTTCAGTTCCGATACGGACAGTGAAACTATTGTTCATCTTATAGGTGAACAGAAAAAAACAGGCAAGGATCTGCTGCATGCGGTTGTCGATACTATTAAACAGCTTGAAGGCGCGTATGCACTGGGAGTGATAGACAGCTCTGAACAACGGATTATTGCTGCCAGAAGCGGTAGTCCGCTGGTTATTGGTATTGGTATAGGGGAAAACTTTATCGCCTCGGATGTATCGGCACTATTACCGGTAACCCAGCAGTTTATCTTTCTGGAAGAAGGTGATATAGCGGATATTACCCGAGATTCAGTGGTTGTTTATGATGCTCAGGGTGATGAAGTTGAACGCCCCATGCGTAAAAGTGAAATCAGTGCTGATGCCGTAGAGCGGGGTGAATATCGCCATTATATGCTCAAGGAAATCTATGAGCAGCCCAGGGCAGTGGCCGATACCCTGGAAGGGCGTATAGATAATGAACATGTTTTTACCAAAGCCTTTGGTTCTGAAGCAGAAAAAATCTTCAGGGAAATAGAATCCGTTTATATTATTGCCTGCGGTACCAGTTATCATGCCGGTCTGGTGGCCAAGTACTGGTTTGAAGGTATTGTTGGTATCCCGTGCATGATTGAAGTGGCCAGTGAATTTCGTTACAGGAAAGCGGTTTATAATGAAAAAACCTTAATTGTAACGATTTCACAGTCCGGTGAAACTGCCGATACCCTGGCGGCTTTGCGGGAAGCCAAAAAGCAGGGGGCTAAACATTCACTGGTGATCTGTAATGTACCGGAAAGTTCCCTGGTCAGGGAATCCAGCCTAGCCTTTTTGACTCATGCCAGCCCGGAAATCGGGGTCGCTTCCACCAAGGCTTTTACCACTCAGTTAACTGCATTGTTGTTATTAGTGGTCAGTATTGCCAAGGAAAAGGGCAATACCAGGCTGGAGAAAGAAGCTGTAGAAAACCTGAGAAAGCTGCCTAGACAGATAGAAAAAGCGCTGAAACTGGACGAACAGATAAAAAACCTGTCTGAAGAATTTTCTGATAAGAATCATACTTTGTTTCTGGGCAGGGCTACTCAATACCCCATTGCCATGGAAGGAGCATTGAAGCTTAAGGAAATTTCCTATATCCATGCCGAAGCCTATCCAGCCGGTGAATTAAAACATGGTCCGCTGGCACTGGTGGATGCGGATATGCCTGTAGTTGCTGTTGCACCTAATAATGAATTAATCGGTAAACTAAAATCCAATCTGCAGGAAGTTAAAACCCGTGGTGGTAAACTCTATGTATTTGCCGATACCAATGCTGATATTGAAGAAGAAGCTATTAAGGTAATTAAAGTGGGTGAAATTGATTCTTTAATTGCACCCATGGTGTTTACTATTCCCTTACAGCTACTTTCTTATCATGTGGCCGTAATCAAGGGGACAGATGTTGACCAGCCTAGAAATCTGGCCAAAAGTGTTACTGTTGAGTAAAACCTATTTTGAAATAATAGTACTTGTGGGCGAGTATTAAAGTATCATACTGAGTAATAAAGTATCATACCGAAGTATCCTGTGTTATGCTTAATTTATGAGCAAACAAAGGATGATATCACTATGGCTGGGTGACAATATGGCAATTCAGTAGATAAAAACAATAAATGGATTAAAGAAGGACGTGGCTCAGGTCTTGGAAAAGATTACCTGCCATGGCTAACTGTACGTGATCTTGCATCTCAAGGACGATCCCACAGAGTATTTGGCCATAAATGCCAAAGAACACACCAATTACTCTCAGATTTAGAACTCGCAATCTTCCTGATTCTGGAATGGATTTCTGATTCCAGTGATATTAGGGAACAATTTCCCCTCCAATTAGAAGTAACAGAGCGATTAGCCAAAGAAAATGGGATAAAACACCCGGCTTATCAAGGTGTGATTCAGGTGATGTCATCTGATTTTCTTGTTACTACAACCAATAAGAAACTACCTAAATTTGCTATTCAGGCAAAAATAGCTGAAACGCTACAAGATCCAAGAACTATCGAAAAACTTGAGATAGAGCGCCGATATTGGAAGTTGAAATTAATACCATGGTTTATTGTTACAGAAAAAGATATTCTTGGTGTTGTATTTCAGAATATAAATTGGTTATATCCTGCACAGCGCGATGAACTAAGTTTGAAGATTCTTTTTGAAAGAGTGGAGTTTTATTATCACCATATTCAAGATAACCCAGAACAGACAATAATAGAAATTGCTAAAAAGCTCGATAGATCATATGAAATGGAACCTGGAGAATCATTGCTGGAACTTCGTCAATTACTGGCAAAACGGTTCTTTATATTTGATATTTTTATTCCATATCGAAAGCTCAAAAGTTCAAATATAAAGTTGTCTGATATGTAGTAGTTCCGACCTGATCTGACAGTCGGCTTGACTTAGTGAGAGTTTCCCGTTTTGATTAAAGGTGTGAATCTTTATAACAAAACAAAAGGAGACTCTCATGTTTCATACTAACA
>JBHNNM010000244.1:0-4348 GCA_048563625.1 Gammaproteobacteria bacterium
CTGCCTATTTTTTAACCACAAAAGATCAACAGCCCCTAGTTGATTTTACGTTTGTGGCCGGCTTCTTTAAGTTTTTCCAGGTAGGTCTGCCACATTTTTTCCTGGTTTTTGCCATAGTCATACAGCAGTTCCCAGGAGAAAATACCGCTGTCATGGCCATCGGTAAAGGTAATTTTAATGGCATAGTTACCAACCGGCTCCAGTGACTCAATATTGACGTTTTCCTTACCAACCTGCAATTTTTCCTCGCCCGGTGCATGACCGCGAACTTCCGCAGAAGGGGAGTGGACTCTTAAAAATTCACTGCTGAAGGCAAAGCGGGAGCCGTCATCAAAAGCGACTTCCAGTTCGCGGGATTTTTGATGAAAGTTTATCTCTGTTGGTGTAGGGGTATTGGTGGTTTCTGACATACTTTGTTACCTTTGTTTACCTGATAAAGATTAATCAGGTTAAATAATTTATAAAATATAGCGCGATAAATCTTCATTAATCGCCAGGTCGCCTAATTGTTTATCCACATAAGCACCGTCAATCACCAGCACTTCGTCACTGGTATCTGAAGCTTCAAAAGAAATGGATTCCAGCAGGCGTTCCATAATGGTATGCAGACGCCGGGCACCGATATTTTCGGTGGACTCATTCACGGTAAAGGCCACTTCTGCAATACGCTCAATGGCACTGTGTTCAAATTCCAGCTTCAGGCCTTCGGTTTCCATTAAGGCCCGGTACTGCTCCGTCAGGGAGGCATCCGGTTCAACCAGAATCCGGCTGAAGTCCTTCACATCCAGAGCATTGAGCTCCACCCGTATAGGCAGACGGCCCTGCAATTCCGGAATTAGATCCGAAGGCTTGCTCAAGTGGAAGGCACCGGAGCAAATAAATAGAATATGATCGGTTTTAATCATACCGAACTTGGTGGAAACGGTACTGCCTTCAACCAGCGGCAGCAGATCACGCTGTACACCCTCACGGGAGACTTCCGGACCGCGGCCTTCACTGCGGGTGGCAATTTTGTCAATTTCATCCAGAAATACTATGCCGTTCTGTTCCACATTGTTGACGGCCTGCTGTTTCACTTCTTCTTCATTCACCAGTTTGCCGGCTTCTTCCTCAGTCAGTACCTTCATGGCATCTTTAATGGCCATTTTACTGCGTTTGGTTTTTCCGCCGCCGCCCAGATTCTGGAACATACCCTGTAACTGGCTGGTCATTTCCTCCATACCGGGAGGCGCCATAATTTCGACTCCGACGCTGGGCGCCTTAAGATCAACTTCTATTTCTTTTTCGTCCAGCTTACCTTCCCGTAGCATTTTACGGAACTTCTGACGGGTCGCATTTTCACTGTCTGATGGCGTGGCATCGGCACCCCGTGCCGGGGGCAATAAAATATCCAGTACCCGGTCTTCAGCCGCATCCAGAGCCCGGTGCTGAACTTTGGCGGTAGCCTGTTCACGGGTCATTTTAATGGATACATCCACCAGATCACGGATAATTGATTCTACATCACGGCCCACATAACCCACTTCGGTGAACTTGGTGGCTTCAATTTTAATAAAAGGAGCATTGGCCAGACGGGCCAGGCGGCGGGCTATTTCGGTTTTCCCTACCCCGGTCGGGCCTATCATTAAAATATTCTTGGGGGTGATTTCACTGCACAACGGTTCTTCCACCTGCCTTCTGCGCCAGCGGTTACGCAGGGCAATAGCGACGGCACGCTTGGCATCGGTCTGACCAATAATGTGTTTATCCAGTTCCTGTACAATTTCTCTGGGTGTCATCTGAGACATTGATTCTTTCTGCTCCTGCTTATCTGGAAATAAATATGGTTAATTACTGGTCTAAATCCAGTATTTCAATAGTTTGATTGTGGTTGGTATAAATACAGATGTCACCGGCTATGGTCAGACCTTTCTGCACAATTTCCCGGGCACTGAGCTCAGTATTATCCAGCAGGGCACGTGCCGCTGACTTGGCATAAGGTCCGCCGGAGCCAATGGCTATCAGGCCTTCTTCCGGCTCAATAACATCACCATTTCCGGTAATAATCAGGGAGGCATCCTTATCAGCGACCGCCAGCAGTGCTTCAAGCTTTCTTAAAGACTGTTCAGTCCGCCAGTCTTTAGCCAGCTCCACCGCTGAACGTACCAGCTGGCCGCGATGCTTCTCCAGTTTGGCCTCAAAACGCTCAAACAGGGTAAAAGCATCGGCGGTACCGCCGGCAAACCCGGCAATCACCTTATCATGAAACAGGCGGCGCACCTTACGGGCATTGCCTTTCATAATGGTATTACCCAGGGAAACCTGTCCATCACCACCGATAACCACCTGGTTATCCCGGCGTACAGAAAGAATCGTTGTACCTCTATATTGTTCCAAAATAACCTACCTGCTTTTTTAATTATTGTGAAATAAGGTTTACATATAATAAAATCAAGGCTTAACTATAATAATCTTAGATAAAAGATTACTCATTATGCGCTATTCTTCTGATAAGGAAAACCATGCGGAAAGTTAATTTTCCTTATACCTACAAACTGGCCATCTCCATGATAGTGCTGATTGTTACTGGAATGCTGGCTCTGGGCGCACTGATCGAATCAGCTGCTTGAAAAGCAGATGTATTCCTATGCCGATATTCTTATCCGTCAGCTGGCCACCTCAGCAACCGAATCCTATCTCACTTCTGATACCCTAGATCTGGATGTACTGGTTAAAAACCTTTCACGACATACAGAAATTCAGGGCATTGCCTTTTATTCCGATGAAAAACAGCCCATCATCAGTAAGGGAACTCTACCCGCCATTAACCGCTTTTCCGACAAAGATAAGCAAATATCATCATTGCAATGGGACAATAATCTTTCTTTTATGGGTCATGTCGTTTATGACAATGTGACCATAGGTTATGTGGTACAGACTTTTGATCAAAGCCTGTTTACTCAGGCACGCATTAAAACCATGTACACCATAATCCTGACAACCATAGTACTGATTATTTTAACGATTTTATTTGCTTTTTTCCTGGGTAAACGCCTGTCCAGACCCATTGAAGAGCTGGTTACTGCCAGTGATGCCATTTCCAGGGGCAATTATAAGGTTCGTTTTGATGAACGGCGTAATGATGAATTTGGTATTTTAATGGAGTCACTCAATATGATGGCTGACGGTCTGTTAAAAAAAGAATCAGTTGAAAAAGCCTTTTCCCGCTATGTTTCTCCTCAGGTAGCCCAGGAAGTACTGAATAACCTGGAGAGCATTAACCTGGGCGGACAGCAAATTGATGCCAGTGTACTGTTTGTTGATATGATAGGCTTTACCGAAATGTCCAAAACCATGGAGCCGGGTAAACTGACCCAGATCCTTAATGAATATTTTTCCTATATCGCCCAGGCAGGCCAGATCTACAGCGGTCATGTTGATAAATATATCGGTGATTGCGTTATGCTGGTGTTTGGAGTGCCTGAACAGACCGAACACCACACCTTTCAGGCAATTTCCTGTGCCCTGTTAATTCAGCGGCTAATCACTACCCTGAATATACAGCGTGAAAAGGCCGGCCAGCCAATTATTAATTTTCACATTGCCGTAAATAGTGGTTTAATGCTGGCAGGAAATATGGGATCTCAGCAACGTATGGAATATACTGTGATTGGTGATGCGGTTAATCTGGCTTCACGAATTGCCAGCTGCGCTCATAATAATGAAGTGATTATACCGGACACCATGCTGAAACGTCAGGGGATAAGAGAGCAGTTCACCTTCCGGAAAAAAGACTGCATGAACCTGCGCGGCCATGAAGAACCAGTGTCCCTTTACCAGGTAACCGGCTGCATTAATAAAGCCCAGAACCATTTAACAAAGAATATGGAAAAGTTGATTGAACAGGACCATTGGGCAGAAGCCCTGGATCTGCTCGACATAGCAAAAGCCAAATACCCCAAAGGCAAGAGCCTGGCCAAAACCCAGCAATTACTGCTTGATCGACAGGCCAAGGAACTACAAAAACTGGCTCAAAAGCTGATGCTTGAACGCAGCCAGTGGATGATACAGGCCCGGCCTCTATTTAAGGAAAAAACCATTATCAGCCCAAGAGACAAGGAGTTTAAAAAGCAGCTGGATGCCCTGAATAAAGAAGCCCTGGAGCTGGCCGCCCAGTTAACTCAGCTTTCACAGCAGGAGAGCAGACGAGGGCATTATAGTCATGCCAGAAAACATATAGAACAGGCTATAGCCCTGGAGCCCACCCCAGCACGGGAACAGATTTTACAGCAGCTTAAACAACGTGCCACTAAAACCTATAAGCGCAAGAAAAAAGCCCGATCCGTTGTGATAAAAAAACAGCAGACTA
>JBHNNM010000245.1:0-4321 GCA_048563625.1 Gammaproteobacteria bacterium
GTGGGTGAGATGTTGATACTCATATTACCTATTGCTTATAAAACTGTCAGAAGCTTTATATTTCAACAGGTTTTGTGAGTATTAGCATCTTTCTTCACTCATCAGAGCGGAGAAGAGCCTGATTTGTGATGTCATTCACTAAAGCCCTGCGTCAGGATGACGCTAATAGTATCAACATACATTATATTTTCAGACGACTTTTTCAGGCACATTTATGCTCAGTAAAATTAACCAGCTGATTGATGGTTTTGAACAAAAAAACGGTTTTCGCCCTAATTTGTTATACCTCAATACCTCTCAATTAGAGTTATTGCAGGAGCAATTATCCGAACACGATATTGCCATTCTGAGTCAGTTAATCGGCATGGATGTGGTTATTGTTGAAGGTAATCTTAAACCCCATGTATCATGGGCTCAAATCCACTGGAAACATTCAAAAACCGCCTGAAAAGTATTATTTTGCCGATTTTATCTCATTTCCCCCTTGCTAAAATATTCAAATTGGTGCAATATGCTCCGCTTATAGAATTAAAGCTAAAGTAATTCAGATAGAAGATATAAATAGTTCAGATTAAGTGACACAGGTTAAGTGATAAGAGTTTATGGCTAAAGAAGAAGGTATTGAAATGGAAGGCACAGTGGTTGACACGCTGCCTAACACCATGTTCCGAGTAGAACTTGAAAACGGGCATATTGTAACCGCCCATATTTCAGGAAAAATGAGAAAAAACTACATCCGTATTTTAACGGGTGATAAGGTCACTGTGCAGTTAACGCCTTATGATTTAAGTAAGGGACGTATTACCTACCGGGCGAAATAAAACAGTTAACGCAACTTGCCCTGTTGCCTTCTGCTTTAGTAATATAAAAAAGGCCGTACAGATTATTTCTGTACGGCCTTTTTGTTTTCCGGATATACGCAGGCAATGTACGCTCCTAGGGACAGCCTTTAGTGAACCTTATCTTCCTTGCCGACCTGGCTTTTCACATCAAACTTCAGTTCACCATTTTCTACTGAAACCACCACTGTACCGCCATGTTCCAGCTCACCAAAGAGCAGGGCTTCGGCCAGTGGTTTCTTGATGCTTTCCTGGATCAGACGGGTCATTGAACGTGCGCCCATTTTCTCATCATAGCCATTTTGAGCCAGCCATTTACGTGCATCCGGCTCCACATACAGTTCCACTTTCTTCTCGGCCAGCTGGGTTTCCAGCTCAAAGATAAACTTGTCAACCACCTGTTCCATAACTTTTTCAGACAGCGGCGCAAACTGTACTATGGCATCCAGACGATTACGGAATTCCGGTGTAAAGCCGCGTTTAATCGCCTCCGCACCGTCACTGCTGTGATCCTGTTTAGTGAAACCAATAGATGAACGGGACATAGCCTCGGCCCCCATATTGGTGGTCATAATCAGAATAACATTTCTAAAGTCTGCCTTGCGGCCGTTATTATCCGTCAGAGTACCATGGTCCATGACCTGCAGCAGCAGGTTAAAGACATCCGGGTGGGCCTTTTCAATCTCATCCAGCAGCAGTACTGCATGGGGATGTTTGCTAATGGCTTCAGTCAGAAGACCGCCCTGGTCATAACCCACATAACCGGGAGGTGCACCAATAAGACGGGACACGGTGTGACGTTCCATATATTCAGACATATCAAAACGGATCAGCTCAATGCCCATTAATTTAGCCAGCTGACGGGATACCTCGGTTTTACCCACCCCGGTCGGACCGGCAAACAGGAAGGCGCCAATGGGCTTGTCATCCCGGCCAATGCCGGCACGAGCCATTTTAATGGCATCATCCAGCGTTTCAATGGCCTTGTCCTGGCCATGAATGACCAGTTTCAGATTACGCGCCAGTTTCTTAAGCGAGTTCTTGTCTGAAGTACTGATATTTTTTGGCGGAATACGGGCAATAGAAGCAATAATGGCTTCGATTTCCTTAACCCCAATGGTTTTCTTGCGTTTGGATGGCGTATTTAACTGCTGATTGGCACCGGCTTCATCGATCACATCAATAGCCTTATCCGGCAGATGGCGTTCATTAATATAACGCTCGGACAGTTCTGCTGCCGTACGCAGGGCCTGCTTGGTGTACTTGATATTGTGGTAATCTTCAAACTGGGAACGCAGACCTTCCAAAATTCTGTAGGTTTCTTCTGCAGAGGGTTCAGTCACATCAATTTTCTGAAACCGTCGTGCAAGGGCATGATCTTTTTCAAAAATCCCCCGGTATTCCTGGTAGGTGGTAGAACCAATACAGCGTAAATCGCTGGTGGACAGAGCCGGTTTAATCAGGTTGGAAGCATCCATGGCACCGCCAGAAGCCGCACCGGCACCGATAATGGTGTGGATTTCATCAATAAAGAGTATGGATTTAGGTTCTTTTTTAAGCTGGTTCAGAACAGCCTTGAGGCGTTTTTCAAAGTCACCCCGGTATTTGGTTCCGGCCAGCAAAGCACCCAGATCCAGAGAATAGATGGTATTACCTTCCAGAATTTCCGGCACTTCATCATCTACAATTTTCTTGGCCAGCCCTTCGGCCAGTGCGGTTTTACCGACACCCGCTTCACCCACAAACAGGGGATTATTCTTTCTACGGCGGCAGAGGATCTGAATGGTACGGTTAACTTCTTCCTTTCGACCAATCAGTGGATCGATTCTGCCCTCTTCTGCCCGTTTATTTAAATTAACGGCATACAGATCCAGTGGATTCTGAGAAGCTTTGGCATCGGAAAGTTCCTCGTTACCTTCCACACTCTTATCATCGTCTTCAATGCCTTCATTCGCATCATCCACTTTGGAAATGCCATGAGAAATATAAGAAACAATATCCAGACGGGAAACGTCCTGCTTGTTTAACAGGTAAACCGCCTGGGATTCCTGCTCATTAAAAATGCCCACCAGAACATTGGCGCCGTTGACTTCTTTTTTGCCTGAGGACTGAGCCTGGAAAATAGCTCGCTGCAGAACCCGCTGAAAGCCCAAGGTGGGCTGAGTGTCACGCTCATCAATTTCCGATAATACCGGAGTGGTTTCATCCAGAAACACCGTGAGTTCATTACGAAGCTGGTCCAGGTTAACCGAACAGGCTTTTAACACATCTTCCGCTGCCGGATTATCCAGCAAGGCCAGCAACAGGTGTTCTACGGTCATAAATTCATGCCGTTTTTCCCGCGCTTCCTTAAATGCAAGATTAAGTGTAAATTCAAGCTCTTTACTTAACACTATTCAACTACCTTTTATTCAACTTCCATAGAACACATCAGAGGATGATTGTGTTTTTTGGAA
Source organism: Gammaproteobacteria bacterium (assembly GCA_048563625.1). GTDB lineage: Bacteria > Pseudomonadota > Gammaproteobacteria > GRL18 > GRL18 > JANELJ01. Next base: position 3,296 of record JBHNNM010000245.1, read on the forward strand.
TAATTATTGACCTGCAATGTCTTGGTTTCTGCAATGTCTTTTGGAAAAACACCGCATATTCCCTTACCACTGTTATGTACATCAAGCATGATCCGTGTTGCTTTTGCCCTGTCCATGGTAAAAAAATTTTCCAGAATATGTACGACAAATTCCATCGGTGTGTAGTCATCATTATTCAGGATAACCCGATACATTCGGGATTTTTTGGTTTTGGGTTTGGCTGTTTCAACTGCCGTATCACCCATGTCAATGTCGTTTGACTCGTCATCGGACCAGTCATCTGAATTTCTAACATCTCTCATATTTAAAATTTAAAGCCTTATCCCTTTACGCCAGACACTTATTTAATGCCTGTACTTTCTACCACTGTACTACCAGTGTAGTTAATTAATGAAAATATTCACTAATTTTTATGTTATACAGTTTAAAGTATAGAACCATTTGCACTGCAATTGAATACAATCCTAAAAAATCAGTTGAACCTACTGCGAATGTCCATAGCACTGAATCTACAAGGTTTTCCAGAACATTTTGACTTCACCCGTAGTTATCACTACGCCCCGAAGGAAGTGCCCTTGGGGTACGAATAAATCCAAAATAACCTGTAAATCCTTGTATCTTCAACACTCTGCTCATTCTCGCTACGGTTCAACTGATTTTTTAGGATAATTAAAATTAAAAAATCGATTATTCTTTTTCTGTGTATAAGCGGATTATAAGTATTTATGGGGGTTGTTTCTATTATTACAAGTGACTGCTGATTTTATAAAAAGTTCCGCCTGCCCAATGACCATCACTCCTGCTTTAGTTAATAAAATTACAGTTTAATTCAAATAAACCTTAACAATTTCAATATTTTGCTATATTATTAGAGAACAAGCTTTAAGTTTTAAGCTTATTTGCTAAAATATTAGGGGCTGTTGATCTTTTGTGGTTAAAAAATAGGCAGCATGGTATTTGTTAAACAAGTATAATGGTTTTGTGAAAAATCAACATACAAGAACACTTACCATGCCAAGAACTATC
>JBHNNM010000246.1:0-4319 GCA_048563625.1 Gammaproteobacteria bacterium
CTAGCATAAATTCGCCCATAATACCCGGTAATAACATTAGCGGTATAAAAGCTGCCATAGTAGTCAGTACTGACGAAGTGACCGGGGCTATCACTTCTTTTAGAGCCTCTATGGCGGCCCGGGTTGCATCAACGCCCTTTCTGTAAGCGGACATTCATGGATTCTACTACCACGATAGCATCATCCACCAGCATACCCAGGGCAATCACAATACCCAGTAAAACGGCATTATTCAGGCTCTGTCCCATGGCATGCAGTAACCAGAAAGTGCCGGCCAGGGTAAAGGGAATTCCAATGGTGGTAAAAAAGGCAATGCGCGAACCCAGAAACAGCCAAGTCACCAGCAGCACCAGAGTCAGACCAATCAGGGCATTATTCTGCATGATATTAATGGCTTTGCGGGTGATTTTGGTATTGTCATCCAGCAGCACAATTTTTATACCGGTCACCGATGACAGCCGGTTTTTTTCAGCAATAAACTGTTTTAAGTCCGCAACATCTGCAGGGTATTGACACTGTCTTTTTTAAAGACCGACAACATAATGGCCGGCTGATTATGGTAACTGGCTTTCAGTTTAAGACGCTCCTGGCCAAGGTAGACATCGGCCACATCACCCAGCAGGACTTCTGAGTCAATTCCGGGAATACTCAGGCGGGCCAGTTCACCGGGATCACTGCTGCTGCCCAGAATACGGATCAGCCATTGCTGATCCTGGATATTAATGGAGCCGGCGGCACTGTCCTTAAACTGGCTTTTTATGGTTTGCGCCACCACGGCCGGGGACAGTCCCAGACCGGTGAGCCTGTCCATATCAATATCAACAATCAGCTCCGGATCGCTGACCCCTATTAAATCCACGCGCTGAATAAAGCGCTGCCGCTCCATTTCCTTTTCCAGTTCCCGGGCATAAAAGCGCAGATTATCATCATAGCTAAATCCCTGTAAGATCAGGGTGGCAGTCGGAAAAGCACTGGACGAGGTCAGTTCCACAATAAAGGGCGAGTCCGCTTCTTCCGGCAGGCGGGTATTATCTATATGCTGAATTTCCCTGCGCAGATCCGCCAGCCGTTTATCAAACAGGCGTTCATCTATATCTTCAAAACGCACAATAATATTGGACATGGAGTCTCTGGACGTTGAAGAAATAAAGCGAATATCAGAAACTCTGGCAATGCCCTCTTCAAGCGGCTGGGTCACCCGTTTTTCAATATCCTCCGGTGCTGCACCGGGCATAAAGGTATTGATCTGGATCCAGTTAAAATTAATGGCCGGATCTTTTTCCTTCGGCAGAGATAAATAGCTCAGCACGCCCATGACCAGAACCAGAATAAAGGTCAGGTTAGCCAGAACATGATGTTGTAGAAGGCGCTGGAGCATAAAATCAGGTTTCAGGTTTCAGGTGCAGGGTTATCGGTTGACCGTCTTTTAGGGCCTGTCTGCCCTGGATAATGACTTTGGTATCAGGGAGGAGTTCATCTGGTTTTATGGCGGCTGAACGGCCCGTCAGGGCGTTTTGCAGGGGATGGAAGCGGGCTATGGTCTGGCCGTCAGGCATTGTGGTTACAATAAAAATACCCATTTTATTATTACGACTGACCAGCAGATTCACCGGTATATGCTGTTCCTGCATAATAATTTCCACCATGCCAAAGGCATTGGGCAGGGCTTTTTCATCAGTAAAGCTCAGGCGTACCCGCTGATGGCGAGCGCGGGTTTCTATACTCGGGACGACGGCCCGGATGGTTAAGGGATAGTAGTGGTTACGATAAACAAAATTTAATGCCCGGTAATTCAGACTGTCTATCAGTACCACAGGTACCTGGACTTCAACCTCCAGGTTATCGGTATCCATCAGGCGTAACAAAGGTGTTCCAGGCGCTACATTTTCACCGGCATGGATCAGGCGCTGGGTAACCACCCCGTCAAACTGCGCAGTTATCCGGCAGCGACTTATATTTTTTTTGCCAGTTGTATTTTACTGTCCAGTAACTGTAAGCGGGCTTCGAGTTTATGCAGATTGGCCAGCAGTTGCTGGTGAGATTCTTCAGAGACACTTTTGGTCTGCAGCAGTTTTCTGGAACGCTGGTACTGGTAGCGGGCAAACTGCAGATCCGCCTGCAGGGATTTTTTTCCGCCTCCAGCTGGTCCCGCCTGAGCTCATAGTCATCGCATTCCAGGATAACCAGTAACTGACCTTTTTTAACCCGCTGACCGACCTGCACCTCAACGCTCCTAAGCAGAGCAGAAAGCTGAGAACTGAGCTGACTGTTCTGCAAGCTAACCACCCTGGCCGGTGCTTTTTTAACTGGATGAAACAATAACTCCGACAAAGGTCTGGCAGTTACCGGTATGATTTCCTGTGCCTGAAGATTATTGCCGGCCAGTAGTAAGCCGATAAGAACTAGGCCAATAAAATGCTTTGACCTGTGTATCATCCGCTCTGTTCCTGTTTCTTAACCTGCTGCCAGATAGCTTCCAGTTCTTCAATAGAGGCCTGTTCCATACGCTGCCGGTCATAATTATAAAACTGTTCCATTTTCCGGAAACGCTGGGAAAATTTATGATTACTGACCCGCAGGGCTTTTTCCGGATCAATTTCCAGTTTTCTGGCCAGGTTGACGCAGGTAAACAGCACATCACCCATTTCCTCCTGCATACGTTCAAACTGCCGGGCTTTTAGTTCACTCTGCTGTTCTGGTACAAAGCCAGCGGACTTTTCCTGTAACTGTTCATATTGAGTGATTTCATCCTGCAGTTCCTGCAGTTCACCCTGAATAATGGGCAGAACATCTTCTGCGGTATCCCAGTCAAACCCCACCTGGGCAATGCGCTTCTGAATTTTAACCGCACGGGTCATGGCAGGCAGAATTTTGCTGATATTATCCATCAGGCTCGGTGCCTGCTCCGGTTCGGCAGCCTCCCCTTTTTCAGCTCTGGCCTGCTGGTTTTCAAGTTCTTTCTGCTCTTCCCAGGCTTTTAAAAAAGCGACCTCATTTTCATATTGATGCTCACTGAATACATGGGGATGACGATGCACCATTTTATCAGCAATGGCCGCTGCAATATCATCAAAATCAAACAGCCCTTCTTCTTTGGCCAGCTGGGCGTAAAAGACTACCTGGAATAATAAATCACCCAGTTCTTTTTTGACTTCATCCATATCGCCCTGCTCAATGGCTTCTGCCACTTCGTAGGCTTCTTCCAAGGTATAGGGAACCAGTGATTTATAATCCTGTTTCAAATCCCAGGGACAGCCGGTATCGGGATCCCGCAGGGCGCTCATAATATCCAGCAGGCGTTGTAGGTGTTGCATAGTAAAACCTGTTATTCAGAAAATATGGGAAATGTGAATAAAGAAAGAGTATAACCGGTTTGCGGTTTTTATGCTTGATGTGAGAGATGGGAATGGGGGGATTTTTAACTACAGGTTATTGATTAAAAAGAGCCCCTCATCCTAACCTTCTCCCAGGGGGAGAAGGAACTAGGGGATACACGCTTAATTAGCGGCCAATGCCGTCTACAGATAACAGGGCATTAATCACTTCATCTTCCAGATTAATGCGATCCGCCAGTAGCTCACCGACACCATTCAGGCATTCCTCTAATTGCTCACATTTTAATTCTGAAACATCACTATTAAAGCGATCATGAAAATCCAGCAGTTTCTGAGTGTTGTCCACCAGTTCCGGGTAAATGCTATCAGCAATTTTTAATACTGAGGTACGGCGTTCCTTGTTTTCTTCTAGGTAATTGTAGAGATGAAAATGGGCTTTGGCTGTATAATCAACCATTGACTCGCAGAAATCTTCCAGCACTTCCTTCAGAGTATCACTGATTTCAAAAGGCTGGTAAGTCATTACCTCTACTGAGTCAGTGCAGTAGTTCTGGATTCAATCAGAGATTCAACAATACGGCGTGAGTTGACACGGCGGTCTTTGACAATGGTATCAGCCATTTTTATTTCCCGTTCCTGTTTAAATACCGTTGTTATTTCAGGTATTAGATTCTAAAGCGTTTGAGTATCCTATATTACCTGTTAATTTTAGAAAAATCGAAAATTTTTTTATTTTCCAGGCCTGTAATATGAAAAATCCTACAAGCAGACTGCAATTAGCGAATTATTTCAACTTAACAAAGAGATAATGTCAGAAACAATCATTTGGACTGCACTTGGCTTATTTTAAAAATTTATACTATATTTGCATTAATCAGATATTATTAAAAAAATCAGCCAAACACTAAAGTTTCCGGCTGATTTGTCGTTATAACAGGCAGGCTGCTGCTTTTGCAGCAAAATACTGAACCTACTGGCTAAATA
>JBHNNM010000247.1:0-4295 GCA_048563625.1 Gammaproteobacteria bacterium
TAATTAACCAGTGTTTGATAAATATGGTGGTTGGCTTCCATCAGTGTTGCAACACGCGGATGGGTCAGTTCACGGCTGACTTTGCGCAGGTTTTCTTCGCTAATCCAGGGGTTAATGCGCTTAATGGCGGATTCCAGACGATTTATTAAGACAATATCACGGAAATAGCTGCGCTCGATACTTATTTCAGGAGATGTTTGTTCAGGGGAGAGATCAGAACCATGAATATATTGCCAGCCCAGTTGCTTTAACTGTTCAATAGCGGGGGCTTCAACCCTGTCATATTCATCCTGATTCAATGTGAATTTTCCCTGTTAAATCGCCACTTTTTTCATTTCACAAATGCTTGCATATTTGGCTGCTGTTGCCAAATCACCGTGGCGTAATGCCTCTCGAATATCGTCCAGTTTATAAGCTGTTTCAAGTGACATTGTGGGAGACCAACCGGTATCAGAATCCGTCAGTTCAATTTCCACCTCTGCCACATAAGCCCCTTCATGAAGGTATTTTGTTTGCTTTCTTTGTGATAAATGTGTCATTTGCTGTTTCTCTCCATAAAAGAGTCATTCCATAGTTCTGGATCAGGTCGATAAGCTGTTATTAAAACGGCTGGATTTTTATAACCTTTGGGACCCCAGACAACATGAATTGGTTTATCTTCTTTGTCCTTTTGCAATACCAGTACAGAAGCACCTTTCTTATAATCAGGATAATCTTCAATAAGTACCGCGTCAAGTACACCAGAAACCACTTCTCTTGCCGTTAAATCATCATTGACCAGTTCATTATAGCCATGTTCAGAAATTCGGATATTCTGGTTTATGCAGAGATTAATTATCTTTTTCAAAGTACTCATAATCTAACCCGGACTTTACCGGTTAGGAGGTCTTGCATTAGGGCTTTTTTGGTGTTTTTTAGTGATGTTAATTTATTTAATAATATATCTATTTTATCTTCAACTAAAGAAACAGCGTTTGTAATTTTAATTCTTTCATTTTTAGGCGGTACTGGAATCAATAACTGTTCAAAATCTGCTTTTGTAAATGATGCTTGATTTACAGCTGGCTTTGTAATTAATTGGATTTCATCTTGAAAACGTTGTGTTGAGAAAATCATTTGTAAGAATTCAGGTGTGTAATCCTTTAATGAAACAACTCTAAACATATTAGTAGTGTAAATAGCTGGCCTACCAATATCATGATAAATACAACTTTTACCAATCTGGCTTATGCTATTTATAAAACAAACTAAAATATCACCATCATTTAAAATATAATTTTCTATATTGGCACCCTGAGGGTCATCGACATACCAATATTTTAGTTCTGAAATATCCAACTTTCCATTTTGAAGGTTGCCAGATATTAAAACTGGAATACCTATATCCTGCGACAATATTCTTCTGGATAATCCACTTTTTATCATAGTGGTAAGTTCAGATAAGGTTTTAACCTCCCACTCCACCGGAATCCGCCCCACAGGAGAATCCTTAAATTCTATATGCCCAATCCCTTTGGTCAATAGCTCCTGCATCATGCCAGTTTTCAGGTCTTTTAACTTGTCAATTTGTGCCTGTGTTTTTTCAATGACCGTATCAACAGAGGTCAGAATAGCGGCGATTTTCTTTTGTTCGGGGAGGGGTGGAAATGGTGCAATAATGTTTTTTAGATGTTCTCGGGTGATCACACCTTGTGCAGAACCAGATGATTCAGCACGTAATTTATTTACGTGTTGTTGCATGAAATTATATAGATACAAAGTTGTAGTAGATAATGGACGAATAGCAGCAACACTTCGACCAATTGCACAATTAATGCCTAAGTTTAACTTCCCAGCTGTTGCTCCAACAACACAGATTAATACATCCCCTTCTTCAGCCTTTTTATGTGGTGACGTTGTCCATTCACGTATAATAGGGTATCTACTAGAAAATTCACCAGCCTTTACAAATGGAGTTCCTTTACCATCCTTATTACAATTACTACCAAGTGGTGCCTGTCCCATAATAAACGTAGATACATCAGCTAATGACTTATTTTTCCAACCATCAGGAACAGAATTACTCATACCCCAGCTCCTTTAGATAACCTTTCATTACCGCTTCAGCTTCTTCAACCTGCTTATCCAGTTCATGCAGTGACACTTTGTACTTATCCCACCAGCGTTCCAGCTGGGTAATTACTTTCTGGTTATCCGTCACTTCCCGGATATATTCATCCTCTACTTCACGCACGGGTACTCCGCCATGCAGTATGGCTCTGACATCAAATATTTCCGGTGGTGGTGAGGTGTCGGCATAACGGCGGATATTCAGGTTATAGTCATTCTCCTGTATTTCAGACAGTTCAACGACTCTGGAATAGCGCTTAATCTCCTCATAGTCATCAAAAGTGGCCACTATCTTTTCTATATCCTGTGGCCGCAGTTTATTCTGATTCTTGCCTTCTTCGTATTCCAGTTCCGAGTTAATAAACAATACCTTACCCCGGCGTTCAGCCGGTTTGTTTTTATTGATAATTAACAGGCAGGCAGGAATACCGGTACCATAGAACAGACCGGATGGCAGGCCGATAACGGCTTCAAGCAAATCATCATCCAGAATACCCTGCCGAATGGCTTTTTCACTGGAGCCTCTAAACAGCACCCCATGAGGCATGACCACGCCCATTATGCCTTCGGCATTAAGGCTGGCAATCATGTGTTGTACAAAAGCTAAATCTCCGGCGTCTTTGGGGGGTGTGCCATAAGGGAAACGGCCATAGGGGTCATGTTCGGCTTCTTCCTTGCCCCATTTCTTCAGACTAAAGGGCGGATTGGCAATCACCCGGTCAAAGGTCATTAACTCACCCTGTCGGGTATGCTGTGGATCACGCAGGGTATCCCCTTTTCGAATATCTGCATTGAACACGCCATGCAGAAACATATTCATTTTACAGATAGCCCAGGTATTCAGATTCATTTCCTGCCCGTATAAGGACAGATTGGCCGGATTCTCGCCATGACTGGCCAGGTAATTTCGGGTCTGAATTAACATACCGCCTGAACCCACTGTGGGATCATATATCCGCTGACCGGCATGAGGTTTCAGCAGTGCGACCAGGGTTTGTACCACTTCTGTGGGCGTATAAAATTCACCGCCTTTTTTACCGGCACTGTCGGCAAACATTTTCATCAGGTATTCATAAGCCGTACCCAATAAGTCAGGCTTCTCAAAATCACTATTACGCAGGCGATACTTGCTGAAATGGGACAGTAAGTCCCGCAGTTTGGCATCAGTCAGCTTGTTTTTGATATTAAAATCAATAGTAACCAGCACACCGTCCAGAGACTGGGGTTATTCTCTTCAATGGCTTCAGTGGCCTTATTCAGCTGCGCCCCGATGTCATGCTTTAAGTCTTTTAAATGTCCCCAGCGGGCCTGCTCCGGGATATAAAAGGTGGTGTCGTACTCATCTTCATCCTGCGCCAGTGCTTTGGCCTGGGCTTCGGTTTTGCCCTTGTCCAGATAATACTGGATCACTTTTTCCTGTTCTTCTTCAAAAGCATCCGACAGACGCTTGAGGAACATCATGCCGAAAATATAATCTTTGAATTCCGAAGCATCCATATTGCCACGAAGGATATCAGCAGTTTCCCAGAGGAAGGATTCAAGTTGTTGCAGTGTGATGGGCTGTGACATGGTTATTCTTTGTTGTTTTATTAACTATTTAGTCTGCCAGAAATGGGCGTGGTTTGCCAGTGGGTTAGCAGGCTTCAATATAAATGTATTCAACACACCACAACATTCTCCCCCCTATCGGTCAAATTATCACTAACAAGGATATCTAGGTCAAAAAACGTCATTTAAAGTCACCTTTTTGGCATGAAATGACAAGCATTAAATTTCCCTGTGATTATAATAAATTACAAAAGTTACAACAAAGGAGATAAAAAATGAAAGTGATATGGGCTTTATTTATATTTTCCTTAAGTTTTCCTGTTATAGCCATTGAGAAAAATGAACTTGATGAACTTGCCATCGAATTTGCAGGTTGTAGTGGTTTTTATGAAAGTAATTCTAAATTTTTTGAAAGTGAAAAGAAGCCTGCTGCAGCTGAAAAATTTATGGGTCTGGCAAGGGGAGCAAGATTAGCAGCAGCTTACATATTTTCTTTAGATAATAATCGCACAGGTAATGATGTGGCTATACTATTCCGGACACACAACTTAAAATACTTTTAAAAAGAGAGTGTGTTCAAAATGACAGATAAAACAAGACAAGCAAAGAGCTATACCCCGGAATTCAGAGAATCGGCA